>PSRQ01000029.1 GCA_003176165.1 Candidatus Cerribacteria bacterium 'Amazon FNV 2010 28 9' | reverse complement strand
TGTCAGGGGCGGGCTTCGATCCCGCGACCGCCACGTTATGAATGTGGTGCTCTACCAGCTGAGCTACCCTGACACTTCAGGATGCATTTCGCACTGAGTCATACTTCGTATGACATCTCGCCTCATGATCCTTCCTTTTCAGATTTTTGGCAAACAAAAATCTGGGTTAAAGATAAGGGAGATTATATCATTTCAGAGGTCATTGTGGTACAATAAACTTCTCGCGCGGGGTAGTGTACGGCTGCACGTGAGGCTCATAATCTCGCAGACAAGGTTCAACTCCTTGCCCCGCAACACAAAAAAAACCACCTAAGGGTGGTTTTTTTATATTCCCCATACATACTAGGCCCGATAACCCAAAATCGCCCCGGACCCCGAGGCGATTTGTTCATTTCAAGAAAAACCCATCTTCAACTATATCCCGTCTCGCTTGAGGTTGCCCCTCATGCTCCCGGGATGAACTCGCCTTGCAGGCGGTTCACATCATGCTACCCATATCACCCATGCCACCTGCAGGCATCGCTGCCTTTGGTTCTTTGATATCGGTGATAAGGACACGTGTCGTCAAGATCATACCTGCCACCGATGACGCATTCTTGAGCGCGTGTTTGGCCACTTTGGCTGGATCGATGACACCTTCTTTGATCATATTGCCAAATTTCAGTGTCAGCGCATTGAATCCAAAATCCTTGTCATCTTTCTTGAGAACCTCGGCGATGGTCGCTCCCCCATCAGCACCACTGTTTTCGGCCAATGTTTCCAAGGGTTTCTTGAGCGCATCACGTACGATCTTGATTCCAAGCATTTCATCAGCATCTTCAGCAGTCATCTTGTCCAAAACTTTACTCGCTTGCAAGTAGGTCACTCCACCACCAGCGACCACACCTTCATCGATAGCAGCTTTGGTTGCTTCCTTTGCATCGATGACACGCTCCTTGAGCTCTTTCATCTCGACTTCAGATGCAGCACCAACTTCAATCACTGCAACGCCACCAGTGAGCTTTGCCAATCGTTCTTGCAATTTTTCTTTATCAAACTCTGAGGTTGTCTTTTCGATTTCATTTTTGATTGCCGAGACACGCGCTGAGATATCACTCTTTTTTCCTTTTCCACCAACGATGGTGGTCATGTCTTTTGTGGAGGTCACACTATCTGCATGTCCACAATCATCGGGAGTGACGGTTTCAAGTTTGCGACCCGTGTCAGAACTAATAAATGTTCCGCCTGTAAGGACGGCGATGTCTTGCAACATCGCTTTGCGACGATCACCAAATCCTGGAGCTTTGATCGCCAAGACATTGAACACTCCACGCATCTTGTTGAGTACCAATGTCGTCAGAGCTTCGCCATCCACATCATCCGCGATGATGACGAGCGTCTTGGTGATCTTCATGAGTTGTTCAAGAAACGGAAGCAAATCTTGAATAGAACTGATCTTTTGATCCGTAATCAAAATGTATGGACTGTCCATCACGGCTTCCATCGCATCTGAGTTGGTCACAAAATATGCAGATGCATAGCCTTTATCAAAAGCCATACCTTCAGTGTGTTTGATGATAATTT
Organism: Candidatus Cerribacteria bacterium 'Amazon FNV 2010 28 9'; assembly: GCA_003176165.1. Classification (GTDB taxonomy): domain Bacteria; phylum Patescibacteriota; class Microgenomatia; order UBA1400; family UBA12028; genus PSRQ01. The sequence goes on along the minus strand of PSRQ01000029.1, from coordinate 15,298 downwards.
CGTTGCCTTTCCCTTCTTCAACTGTGACCACACCGTCTTTTCCAACCAACTTGATAGCTTCGGCGATTTTTTCACCGATGATCTCATTTTGTGCTGAAATGGTTGCCACTTTTACCCAATCTTCTTGTTTAACTGGTTTAGCAAGCGCACCGATTTGCTCCACTACTGCAGCTGCTGCACGATCAATACCCTTTTTGAGCATCATGGGATTGGCTCCCGCTGCGATGTTTTTCATGCCCATACTCGTGATTTGATATGCAAGAAGTGTGGCTGTGGTCGTCCCATCGCCCGCTGCATCATTGGTTTTACTTGCTGCTTCTTTGACGAGTTGCGCGCCCATATTCTCAAATGGATCTGGCAAACTCACTTCTTTTGCGACGGAAACACCATCGTGCACGACAGTGGGCGAGCCCCAACCTTTATCAATCGCGACGTTGCCACCACGAGGACCAAGTGTAGTCACCACTGCGTCTGCGAGCTTTTTAACGCCGGTAAGCATCTTTGTTTGTGCATCATCTTGAAATGCTAATTGTTTTGCTGCCATACAGGCTCCTTTATATTTGTTTGAAAATTTATAAATTGCACATTTATTTTTCTATAATCCCTACTATCCCGCCATCGGCGGGATCATGTTTCGCACTGTTATCTATCGATGACCGCGAGCACATCCTCAAACTTGAAAAATTGATACTCAATATCACCAACCTTAAACTCATTGCCTCCCCATTTTTTGTACACAACCACTTGTCCTTTTTTGACGGGAGAAGTTACAGCATTTCCTTTTTCATCAATGGTATCTGCACCCACAGCAATGATCGTCCCATGTTGTGCTTTTTCATCATGTGAGTCTGGAAGAAAAATCCCTGAATCAGTTTTTGTTTGCGCTTTGGCTGGCTCTACCAATACATATCCCGGCATTGGTTTGACTTGGGAAATGGAAAGATTCATACATTTTCTCCTTTTATTCTTGTCATCCTGATCCGCCAACGGGCGGAGAAGGATCTTCTATAAAGCCATTCATGCTACTTGCAATAAATCCAACTTTATATGTAAAGAAGATTCTTCACTTTCTGTTTCACAGATACGTTCAGAATGACAAACTTTTTTATCACTCTCAAAAGACAAGTGCTATTTTTACCAAACTTGAGAAAATTGTCAACATGTGAATTAGGATTGATGCAGCGTCACTGGTTGTGTCATCTCAATCTTCGGAGCATCCGCTTGGAGCAGTGCTTTTTGACGATTGTCAGTATCCACGATACGCACTTGCGAAAGCAAAATTCCCTCACAATTGAGTCCTTTATCATGGAAATACGAATTGATTTCCTCTTTAAGCGCCGATTCGATACTCGTCCTGTTCGCCTTGATTTCATCAGTGGTCAAACTTGCAAAGACAGCCGCAATGCGACTGCGTGATGTGGGACGCACCACCTTACTCACCACATTTTCACCAATATTTTCCCATAGCTCTGGAGCGTTGCGTTTATCAATGCGGAAAAGGACGGATGCTTCAATCTCCAATTCATGCCCATCTTTACTCGTCGTAAATACGGGTTCATCACCCAGTGCCTCTTTATTTTGTGAAATATCAAACCCACGACGGATGGTGTATTCCAAAATTTGAGCGTTAAACATTTTCGCAATTTGCCAAAACGGAATTTTTAAATGAAGCCCAGGACCCCATACATGGGGTAATACTCCACGACCTCGATCATATACACATGCAATATGTCCAGGTGGGACAGAAATAAAAAAACCGCCGACAACTTCATCGACGAGAAATGAAACGACGAGACGATCAAATTCCATATGACAATCCTCTCATTGTCATCCTGAGACGTCAATCCGCCAACTGGTGGATGACAAGCGAAGGATCTTCTACAAAGTTAGACTTGCTACTTGCAATATACTCAACTTTATCTTGAAGAAGATTCGTCTCCGTCTGCTAACGGATCAGAACGACAAAACGTGCTCTGTACTATTTAAAGGCTCCTTGTATTTTATCTTCTTTTCTTTCTCTCTGCTAGTGTGCAGACGGTATGTGGGCTGCAGGCGGGACTACCTCCACAACAATCGGTTCTTCGGGAGGAGGAAACATTTGCGCAAATTTACGTTTCAATGCTTTGATAAGCATGAGCAAGATTGAGAAAAGAAGCGTGGTAATAATAAACAGCTTTTTTCCTGCCGGCAAAAACATAAAGATCAAAAACGAAACAATGGGTAAAAAGACTTGCAAGCTTCGCACACGGTTTCGTGTTTCTACAATATAATCATCGCTGACACGAGTAATAGCATTTTGTTGTGGAACAGGTTTGTGCTCCTTGGATAAAAGATTGTGAAATGGTGAGGTAAATTCAGCTAAAATTTCGGTCACCAAAATGACAAATGATTGAATAAGGTTCAGTGTAAGATTAGGTCTGGAGAGATCAAACTTTCCTAAGAAAACAAGGTTGTATGGACGCGATACGTACGGAATCCATTTATAGAGCAAATGCAAATCTGCTCCCTCAATTCCCGTTGCGAAAATGCGGATAAGTAAAATCGTTACCAAAATACTAATACCCAAATCAACAAATTCAGCAATAAGGATGCGCGGATTTGCACGAAAAAGTTTTTTCATCTCTCGATTAAGAGCGACAGGATCATTAGCAAACGTTTTTTCTATCTGTTTTGCTTTTTCTGAAATCTCATGGCGCTCAGTTTCACTACGATCTGAGGCAAGAGTCACGGGCAATAAAATAATACGAATCGCGATCGAAAGAAGGATGACTGCTATTCCCATGTCGGGTTTGCTCCCTGGAATTAAGCTCAGGAGCCAATAAAAAAGAACCAAGAGGTTTAAAAAAGGCTGATAAATAAGAAGAATAAAAAGGTTCATAACGATGGATGGGTATATTGTAGCAGTTTTATTTTAACCGAACATTATTGCCCTTCATTTCAATCAGGTGTTCTTTTACTAATGCTTCAATAATTTCTCCAAAGCGCACGAGATCGTTTAATTTCTTTTCAATACAAATAAAAGATTGCAAGGCTTCCATCGGTTGTTCTCCAGTCCGCAAAAAGTCAATAATGCGTCCGCGAAAATATCGATCCGTCTCTTCAAATTTCTTCCCTACATCTTTTTTACCAACCTTTTTGGTTTTGGGTTGACGCGCTAACCAATCCGCTGCATTTGCACACCCCAACTGCTTCGACTCGTTGTTCAACACACAGATTTCTGCTAAGGGACAACTCTCACAGAGTGGGTTCTTTGCCAAACATACGAGTGACCCAAAATCCATCAATGCTTGATGCCATGCATCAGCCTTCCCTTCCGGAACAACTTTTTTCGCGAGTGTATACAACTCTTTTTCACTCACTTGCTTGGTACCAATACACACTCGCGCGAGAATTCTACGTATATTAGTATCAATCGTTACTTCATCTAATCCCAGGGCAAAAATTGCTAATGCTCGTGCGGTATACGGACCAATCCCTGGCAAAGTTTGAATATCTTTAACAGTTGAAGGAAATATCCCATTCAACTGTTCAGTAACCACTGAAGCAGTCTGCCACAAAAATTTGGCTCTGCGGTTGTATCCTAATCCTTGCCACATGATGATGACGTCCGATTGTTTTGCACTCGTTAAATTTGCAAATGTGGGCCATTTTTCTATAAACGCAGTAAATTTTGGAAGCACACGCGATACTTGCGTTTGCTGCAACATGAGTTCGGAAATAAGGATGAGGTAAGGATCACGAAGAAACATCCCCTGTTTCCCCCTCTTGAAAAGAGGGGGAGTTTCCTCCCCTTCGCAAGGGGAGGATTGAGGAGGAGTCCTCCACGGTAATTCTCGACCATGCTTGGAAAACCAATTCAACAGTATCGACTGAAATTTCGTCATGAGGCTTTATACGACGAACGTAAAATCTGTGTCAACTCAATTAAACGCGGCACTGCAACATCGTCCAAAAATTGTTTCCAATGCACTGGGTCTTTTGTCGCTTCCACTTCCTGCCAAACAGCTCGACCAGCCGCGAAACCGGTACACCCTGCCGCTGCAGCAATACGCAAATCCCGGGCGAATTCTTCGTATAAAACTCCGCGCGACAACAAGATCCAATGATCATGTAATTCGTTCACTTTTTCACACGAGATTGCGCTCCCTGGATATTGGATTTTTAAAATATCACAATATGGAGCCACTAATTCACACATCTGTAAGTGAACAATCTCCCAATTTTTATCTGCAACCCCGTACAATACTGGTTCAAGTAAAAAGATAATACCTTTCTTCTTTGCCTCTTCAAAAAGAACACGAATTAATTCCAATTTCTTGGTTGCTGTTGGTTTAAGCGGATTGAAATACACGAGGAGCTTTGCTCCCGCTCCACGTTTTTTAATCTCATCAATTCCCCAATTTTCTTTGAGGATAGTCATCGCATCGTGATCACTGTCATACGAAGATTCTTCAAGAGATAAAAAAAGCCCCGTTTTAGATGCTTTGAGCGCAATCGTCTCAATCCCGATATCAGGATCTGTGAGAACACTACTCACATAGGGACTCAGCTGCGACATGAACAATTTTTTAAGTTCTAAAAAGAGTGCAAAATCATCTGGATTTTGTATATTGAAGTGAAACTTTTCTGCCAAAGAATTGCGGTGATCAAACGGAGCAATTGTTAAAAATCCATCTGGAGTTTGAAAGGCTTGGAGTGTCATGTGGTCATCCGTTCTTTTACGATCTCGCTCACCAACTTTCCATCAGCTTTGCCCTTCACTTGAGGTTGTAGCACTTTCATGAGAGCTCCCATGTTCTCTTTTCCGATCTTCGCAATTGCATCATCAACCAAAGTAATAATTTCGTCACGCGTCAATTGTTTTGGCATAAGGGCGAGAATAATGGCTAACTTTGCATCTTCTTCGCGCACTAATTCATCACGACCTGATTTTTTAAACAGTTCGATTGCCTCACGACGCTTTTTGACTTCGTTTGCGCAGACACTAATCACCTCGTCATCGCTCAATTCGTGTTTTTTATCAATCTCCACATATTTAATCTGAGAAAGAACATAGCGCAATGTCTCAAGCTTCACGCCATCATGTGCGCGCATTGCATCTTTGAGTTGGTCGGTGATCTGTTGTCGTATCATGGCACTATCCTATCACATATGTGAAACCTCTTGCGAACATCAAGTCCCTTTTGTAGGATGGACATATACAAAGGAGATCTGTATGCGCAAAACAGTCTTTGCACTTATAACCACCACCATTGCTGGTTTTGCTCTGGCAGGATGCACTAACCCATATCAAGTTCCAAGCCCTACCGCTTCTCCAACCAGTACCACGCAAACAACACTTGCTAAACCATTTACGATCCAATTGGCAGCCGTTAAAAATTCCGGACAATCTGGAACTGCTACATTTGAGGAAGTGAATGGAAAAGTGAAGGTCACGGTAACCATCACTGGCAAAAAATCCACGGTTCCAGAGCCAGAGCACATCCACTTTGGAACCTGTGCAAAACCTGGAGATGTCATCTATCCACTTTCAGATGTGGTAAATGGATCTGCTATCACTATGCTTCCAGTAGACATTGCTACACTTTCCTCAAAAGGTCAGCTTATTTTGAACATCCATAAATCTGTCCAAGAATCAAACGTCTATATGGCCTGCGGAGCACTTCCAGTGGAAGCAACTCCAACACCTATGGCAACACCAAAAACTACTCTGAAACCAAAGGCAACAACCACCCCTGCGATGAAATACTAAGTATGGATCAACGAATAGTTGATGTTCGATTTTAAAATTAGCACTCAATCATTTTGAGTGCTTGACACGTATTTAGCACTCATGATATAACAGTGCTACTTGGGAGAGCACGTAGTCCATACATGATGAATACATCCCTCTTTTCCTTTTTTATATAAAAAGGACGACAAAAGAGGGAGTGCTCGAACAATGTATATTTCTATAAATAAAGGAGGGAGACACTATGTCATACCTTGTTCCAAAATCATTCTGGTCCATGCCAAGTCTGTCATCAATGTTTGACGATGATGATTGGGGATTCGCAAGCAATAGTCCCAGCGGACTATCTGTTTCGGAAGACGACAAACAAGTTTATGTGGAAGCAGCAGTCCCGGGAGTTGATCCAAAGGACGTAGATATTACCTTTGAAAAAGGTGTCGTCCGTATTACCGCTTCTACAAAGCAAGAGGAAAAAGATGGGCGTAAAATCTGGAAACGAAGCTTAAGTGAATTTTCCTACCAATTCACTATTCCAGGGAATGTAGACGTTGACGAAGAACCATCTGCAGAAGTCAAAAATGGCATTGTTCATTTGACGTTTACAAAATCTGCCAAAGCCCAACCAAAGAAAATTGCTGTGAAAGGCGCGTAAGATTCGTAAATCGCCTCAAAGCCTCTTCCCATAAAGAAGAGGCTTTTTTGTGGTAGTATCTGTTTCATATGATCAAAGCCATCTCAACTGCAATTCCGGACTGTGTCGAACTTTTTCCCGATATTTTTCCTGATTCACGAGGAGAGTTTTTGGAAAGTTACAATAAACAAAACCTCGCTTTAGTTGGAATTACTGATGACTTCATTCAAGATAGTGTCAGTGTGTCAAAGCAATATGTACTGCGTGGACTTCATTTCCAAAAGGCCCCTTTTGCACAAACCAAACTAGTGAGCGTGTTAGAAGGTGAAGTATTTGATGTTGCGGTAGACTTGCGAAAAGGTTCTGCAACGTATGGCAAATGGATTAGTGTGGTGCTCACAGCAAACACACACAATATGCTGTATATCCCCGCTGGCTTTGCACATGGATTTTTAGCACTGAGTGAAAAAGTAACATTTCTCTACAAAATTGCTGGGGGCTATTACAACAAAGAAAATGCCAGTGGTATCTTGTGGAATGATCCTACACTCAACATTACCTGGCCCTTGAAAGGCGCACTGCCTATCTTGTCCAAGCAAGATAAAAACTTGCCCCTCTTTATAAGCTAACTCATTTCTTCACCAAATACTCGCTTCGTATATATGTGAATCATCTTCAAATCAAACGTATGTTGTGCCGAACTATGAATGACGTTGTGTAAGTACGATCCAATAAACTCCAATAATGCATACACATTGATCCATGTTTTTTGTGTTTCACTCACTCCATACGCAGTTTCCATATGATCCGCAAATTGCGGATAGTGATTTGTTTCACAGCGTTGGCGGCAGATTCCCAATTCCCACATCGTGTGGCCGATTTGTGCCAGGTCAAAATCAATAATCGCTAATATATTTTTCTCTTCATCTAAACAGAAATTGGATGGGTAAAAATCGCCGTGAAGGGGCACGATCTTGTCTTCCTCCACTTCTTCCTTATGTACGCGTATCCATTGTTTGATGCGTACTATGAGAGTTGTGAGTTCATGTTGTGAAGACGACGCAATTTCTTCTTCACGCTTTGCAATAACGATATCAACAAACTGCCACCAATCTTCAAGTGTACGGATATGGCAGGCGTACTCTTGACTTTGCCAAAACGATTCAACATCTTCTATTGGTATGGATGAATGCAGAGTACGAAGGACATGCGCGCAGTGTTGTGCAAACACTTGATCTTCGTTTACTTCAAATGGTTTCAATTTATGATTCGGAAGTTGATTGGTCACCAAAGCCACGGGGTAGTGTTCCTCTCCTGTGGTGATCATTTCTTTCAAATGTTTACTTGGAATAGTGGGATGGGATGCAAGCGTTTTCAACACATGTTCCACTTTATACGCTGTGGCTTCTTCACCGTTGGGATAAAACTTAATATTAACTTCTTCATGTTCACATCGAAATGACACAACAAAACTTTTAGAGAAACCTGTGTGGACATGCACATCAGTACAACCTTTGTAGCGGTGATTGAGCCAAGCTTGAATATTTTTAGGTGGGTACGAAAATTGTTGCCCAATATACGTAGCTTCAATATTCTCGCGTTTACGAAAAACCAACTTTGTCACAGACGCATTCGGCACAGGATATTTTTCTTCCATCATAAAAATATCGCGTGGATTCATGTGCAATGCATCCATGATTGCCGCGTGAATGATTAATAGATGCGTTACAATCAAGATTTTCTTATCACTCTCCCCGTACGTTTCCCATAAAAATGTTAAGAACGATTTGGCACGGTTAATCACTTGTTCGTATGATTCACCTTGTGGAAACTGCATGAGAAAACGATCACCTTTTTCCCAAACCTCACGCTGATCCGCGTATTCTTTTTGTATTTGCTCAAATGTTTTCCCTTCCAGTACTCCATAACTCATTTCAGAAAGCCGTGTATCAATAATCGGTTCCAGGTTGCAATCCTGCCCAATGATCTGTGCAGTATTCAATGCGCGCTGCACTGGACTTGTGAACAAAAGATCAATACCTCGATCGACAAAAAAACGGGCAACGTTACGTGCTTCAACAACCCCAGTGGGATTGAGAGAACGTGTATCACTTGCACCTGGCAATGTGTGATGCGCTACATTTCCTTCATATTGACCATGACGAACAAAATAAAGTGTGAGCGGCATAAGGCACTATTGTACAATACCGCTTGCCCCCAAGCACTGCAGCGAGGTACACTGCAATCAGCACAGTTGGCTAGTTTTTTATTTCTAGTTAACTCATGACCAGTACCCATACACTAGAAAGTCTTCTATGGCAGACGCGACAAAGGATTCCAAAATGACTTCTTCAAAGGAAGAGATTAAAGAAGTTGAAACAAAAATCGAAGAGAAACCCAAAAAAGAAGAAAAGACAAAAATCGAATTGGCGATTGACACAACTGCGCTCAAAAAGCTCAAGCTGGTTGCGGTCGCCTACTCACACGTTGAACGCGAATGGTTTGCAACCGAAGATGCATATCTTGCCGAAGTGGAAGTGGAAGAGCGCGCAGGTGAAGTAATTGATGAGTTAAAAAAATTAGGAATTCCGGCGCGTGGATATCCAAGCAATCAATACTTTTTGACCAACCTTCTCGTTGATAAACCTGACGTCGTGCTCAATCTTGTTGATACATTGAGAGGAAAAGATGCATTGCAAACCTCGGTCCCTGCTGCTCTTGAACTTTCCAATACTCCCTATACTGGAGCGGGTATGGATGGCATGGTCATCAACAACAATCGCAATATTTTGAAACGATTGCTTGTGGGATACGGAATTCCTACCCCGAATTTCCAATTTATTCGCCGTGTAGGGACAAGCGTGCAAGAAGATTTAGGACTTCCTCTGATCGTAAAACTCAACGAAAGTGGAGGAAGTGTGGGCATTGATAACAAAGCAGTGAAAGAAACACTCAAAGATGCACAAAAACAAGTGGACAAATTGATTAGCACGTATCGTATTCCAGTCATTGTGGAACAATTTGTGGATGGGCCAGAGCTTACCGTTGTCGTCTTTGACGATGGATACAAAAAGCATGTCTTCGTAGGACAAAAAGTGTTTAAAAACAAGCCCGACGGCAAACATTTTTTCACGAGTCTTGAAAGCTATGATGACATCGATGCATATAAATACAAAAGAGTGCAAGACGACGTGTTGCTCAATAAAGTGACAAAGTTGGCTGTCCGTACATTTGGAGCGTTGCGTTTCAAAGACTACGCAAAATTTGATATTCGCGTGGATGAAACGACGTTGACTCCATATTTTACTGACTGTAATGCCAACACCGCGTTTGGTCCTGACATGGGACTCCCGATGACAGAGGTTATGGCTATGCACGGTGTGAAGTTTAAAGACGTACTCGCGAGTCTCATCAGTAAGTACGCACGTAATTTATAATCGATGTATGATCACGATTGCCCCTCGTCATCTCAACACGCTTCCACTTTCTTTTTCTGGTGGAAAACACATCGAGCCATTTTTAGAACCGAATTTTTTTCATATTCCCGGGCAAGCAGCAGCTATTCGTTTTTTTGATGCAAGTTCAGAACGTGATTTTTTTGCGATGCAGGATATCTTAAAAGGAAGAGAAACAAAACGGTGGATGGAAGATGCTGGGGTTATCTCAAAGCAGGATTACCGTGAATGGGCAGGAATCCATACACATAAATCCTTCCTTTTTTCTGTTCATGATGCACGGTTGGAGAAAGAGGAACGTGACGTGATCAGAGGATTTGTATACCTCTACGATGAGGGACAGGAAAAGCACCGCATGCAGCGGATGATCCAAAAGGAGCTCATTTCTCCAGATCAAGGTAGAGTGAGTGCTCTGGAGATTAGCTTTGCAGCTCGTCCATTCTCTGGAGGACTTCAATTAGGTTCTGGCCTTATCTCGAGTGCAGTACGCCAATCATGCCTGGAGCTTCGCTCCCTTTTATCCATCCAAAAACCCTCTGACTTACTCATTTTTGCCTTTGTAGACCCAGAGAACCTCCCTTCCCACCGGACCATGGAAGCGGCCGCTTTTGTACGTCAGGGTGAGATGAAGTACGATCGAGACTCCTATGAAGAGAGTATTGTGTATACACTCGACTGGAATTTACTCGAGAAGAAGCTCGAAGAACGCCTGCCTCACCCTGCCACCACCCTATAAATGTGGGGTATAATACGCCTCATGGTTCATAAAAAGCTTTCCCGCCATTACATTCCCCTCGAGTACACACCACAAAAAGATGATGATCATTGTGGCCCAGCCGTCTTGGCAATGCTCTTTTCGCAGTACGGAATTACTGTCACTCAAGAAGACGCAACGAAGGCAGCTCACGTTGTCCATCTTATTAAAAAGTATGGTACGCGCCCTGATAAAATGGCTTTAGGAGTGAAAAATATCGATTCCAAATATAAATTGATGTGGAAACAAGATGCATCACTACGTGATGTGGTTTCATTAATCGAAAAATACAAACTCCCTGTCGGTGTCAATTTTCAAGGCATGTTCTACGAAAACTTTAAAGAACTGATGAAAAAGACAGGAAAAACATATCGTAATGGTGACCATGGTCACTATAGTATCATTGTTGATCTGAACAAGAATCACACAAAAATTTCCTTGCTTGATCCTTATTATGATTTTTCTGAAAAACCACGGGTGTTTAATTGGAAATGGTTCAAAGGTCGCTGGCATGATTTTGGGTACATCTTTGAATCAAAAGAAAAAGTAAAACCTCGTATCGATACAAAACATGTCCTTTTCGTTGTAGTTCCAAAAGATTTTGAATTTCCTGCTGCAATGAAAATGCAGGGTGAAAAGGAATTAAAAGCTCTTTTTAAAATCCAATAACTTCTTTGACGATGATGACATGGACACGATTAGGGTCATCTTGTCTATTGAGCAGGAGTAAGTAATTGACGTAACTTTGATCCGTCCCATATGCCTTTTTGGAACGCACACTTTCAAGGGGTAAGCTGTGTTCATACACACGTTTGATTCCATCTTGGAGCGTCTTCACAATTTTCTGGGCACCTACCACAAGGATAACTTTACTGGCTCCATATGTGTACGCTGGTAACTGACTTCCAGAACGCGATGCGATGAGTATATGCCCATCCTCACTGATCGCATGGACACTTCCAATTCCCACGTCAGGGACACTTCCCATCTGCTTCATTTCTTTTCCTTGCGTGGCGTGATCCATGGTTTTTAATTTTTCTTTCACTGCCACATACTTTCCTGACTCAATAATTTCTTTGGTAATGCCAATAGTGTCGGCTGTCACAGACGACATTGACATGACATTGGCTCCTTGCGGGATAAATGACAGTGCTTTTTGCTTTGCTTCCTCACCACTTCCTGCAACTTCGACTGTGATGTTTTGCTGTTTAAATGTGTCTATAATTTTTTGAATTGATTCATCTGATGCGAGAGTAGTCCAATCCATAGAATCTCCTTTATTGAGTTTGTTTATCAAAATATTTTCGCCAAATATCTTGAGCGATATTTCGTACATACCACCATACTTGTGTTGGGTGAAAAATACAATAGGAAATCATATGTTTACAGTCAGGGGCAAAATAAACAGTACGTGTTTGCGAGAAATCGCCAACCTGCACATGTATCGATACTTTTTGGGGGACGGCACTCACAGCATCAATAAAAAACATTCCATTTCCTGTATGTTCGGTATACACACTTGTCGGGACATATGGATCGGTCATAACGGTGGGATCTAAATCCAACGTAATCGGATATCCTTGTGCATCTTTGGGGAAAAGTACTAATCGAGCTGGATTGCGTCCGGCGATAGCAAACGTATTATTCACATAAACTGATGACTGTGTCACGCTCAACGGATGACCGGAAAGTTGAGGAAAAAGAAGTGGATAGCGAGCCATACGTTCTTCATCCAGCACATTATTCATTAACTGTGGGGAGTATGTTGTTACATTACCATTTTGTTGGGCACTTAACTGCATGAATGATTGATCATTTGCCGCCTTCCAAATCAGTGATGAACCATCCTGTTGAATGATATGTTTTGTGTAGATATTGTTGTCATGCCAGCTGCTGTGCGATGGAAGGGAAAATTGTGTTGAACAAAATGAGACATTTGTACTTGTTCCATCGTCAACAACAACACAGCCATTTTGTTGCTGCAATGTAATACTATTTTGTATATGTTGAACAAGAGTGATTCTGCTTGGTTGTAAATATTCCGATTTTCTATTTTGCAAATTATCTTGAATCGATGTCGTAAAACCATAATTGTTATCGCCATCTAAAATGCGTGACCCATCCAAGAAAAATGGTACAACCCAATATCCGAGTTGCTGCGCTGGTTGTTCAATATATGGATCTGTAAATGATGGATCATACATACGGATATCATCAATATAAAGTTGATTATTGTCTTCGCGTAGTCTCACACGATACCTCGTTGTAGTAATCCACCAAGCTTTGCCCACGGTATCGTCATTACCTTCGTATACGTTGATATGTTCTGTGGGTTGAGTTCGCCACCACTGTCCGTATTGCTTCGCAGTCATCACCATATCGTCAGGATTATTTTTTTGCCATTGTGCAATAAATGAAAGTTGTTTTCCAAATGAATCTTGATATGTTTGCTCCATGGAGTTTTCAAGTCCGACAAGCGCAAATGTGTTTCCAAACGGCTGTGTCTGTGCTTGTGTAAACAAATGGGTAAAGTACTCCAATCCCACACCACGTCGCTCATAATCATTTGGCTGAGATGTATATGTACTCGTCGGATCACCGTACGTTTGCACGGGATCGGTGATGGTTTGGCGCACGATGAGAGGCATTTTTCCACTATCAGAAGCTGCCGGGACAAGAGCCCAGTTATCAGAAGGAATATATGGATTGTTCGGTGGTCCTCCATATAAAGTATATGAATCCGTTCCCCATTGCTCCCGGGTTAATTCATGGACCGTTACTCCATATTTTTGTTTGAGATACTGCAAGGAAACAGGATCAATCATCCACGCAACAGTTGTTGTCGGAGTAATTCCAAAATCGACTTGAAACTGATGCATGTACGTATCGATCAACTTCAACCGCTCAGCAGGAGTATATCCGATCAAAAATGCGTTTTGCGCTTCGTACCATTTGTCCGGTGTCCCGCGATAAGCAACCCCACTTGCGGATGCCAACTGGGGAGTGATTTCTAATAAACCACCCAACTCGTTTCCTTGCTGGAGTGCCAACTTTGCCGTTGCGTTAAACGGTGGATTTTGGAGCGCATCAAACCGCAGTGCAAATGTCCCATGTAACTGATGGGAACTCAACATCTGCACCTGTTGTTCAAAGTTATGGAGTGAACCCACCCCGCAGCATTCTGTCCCGCGAATTTGATTGATGATCACCGTTACATGCTGTGCATCGGCAAAAACCAATGTTGGAAATAAAAAGAAGAGAACTGAAAAAAGAAAAATGAAAACACCAACTTTCATGAACACATTGTAACAAATAAATTGTTCGTCATCCCGGCCATGGCATCGAACGAAGTGAGATCGCCATGTAGCCGGGATCTTTTTGCAATTCACGGACTGTGTTAAGGTTAACTCATTCGCATTCTGTCAAAAGATCCCTGATACTCGACTGCTTCGCGTCGCGTCAGGGATGACGTTAACCACTAATAAGCGTTTCGCCCGTCATACTTTCTGGTTGTTCCAATCCCAACAAATCTAAAATAGTTGGAGCAATATCTCGTAGACCTTTACCTTTTTTCAGGCTAGGATGCAAACTCTTGTGAATCAAGAAACACGGGACTGGATTAGTGGTATGCGACGTGTGAGGCTCACCAGTGACCGGATCAACAATTGTTTCAGCATTGCCATGATCAGCAATCACAACCAATGCTCCATCGTTCGTTAATACTCCATCAATCAATCGGCACAACTGTGTGTCAACTGTTTCAATAGCGGTGATAATGGCTTTCTCGTTTGCTGTATGTCCCACCATATCAGGATTGGCAAAGTTTATAAACATGAAGTCAACTTTGGGTAAACGCGCCAGTGCGGCATCACAGATCTCTTTGGCTTTCATTTCTGGAGCTAAATCGTGTGTTTTGACTTTATTGCTTGGAAGTAACACATCTTCTTCATTTTTGTACGGATCTTGTCGCCCACCGTTCAAAAAATACGTCGCATGCGGAAACTTTTCTGTTTCAGCGATGTGCGCTTGATGCATATTTGCGACAGCAACAATCTCAGCGATCGTGTGTTCCACCACTTTTGGCGAATACATCACCAACGCTTTGATTTCATCACCATAATTGGTCATCGTCACAAAACACAAATCGCGGTCATTGGCAATTTCACAAATTTTCTTGGACAATTGTTTCGCACGATCATTGCGGAAGTTGATGAAGACAATTGCGTCACCGTTCTTCACTTCTAACACACTTCCATTAGCTGTTTGAAATACCATTGGTTCCATGAGCTCATCAAATACTTCTTTGTGATACCACTCAGTGATAATTTGCGAAGGCTTCACACTCGTATCGTAGATACGGTCCGCTTTCCCTTCAAAAATAGCTTGAAACGCTTTATCAGTGCGATCCCAATTGGTATCACGATCCATTGCATAGTAACGACCAATGACAGATCCAATCTCCGTACCTCCAACATTTTTAACGAACGCTTCTAATTGTTGAAGAGAATTCGCTCCACTGTTTTTTGGGGTGTCGCGACCATCCAAAAATGGATGCACGACAATATGATCAACGCCACTACTTCGTGCTGCATTGATGGCTTCCTGAAAATGAAGTTCATGACTGTGCACACCACCGGCAGAGAGCAATCCAATCACATGCAGTTGGCTTCCTCGCGCGTTCACGTGATCTATCGCTTCTTTCAGTGCGGGATTGTTTTTAAACTCAC
>PSRQ01000039.1 GCA_003176165.1 Candidatus Cerribacteria bacterium 'Amazon FNV 2010 28 9' | reverse complement strand
TGTCAGGGTAGCTCAGCTGGTAGAGCACCACATTCATAACGTGGCGGTCGCGGGATCGAAGCCCGCCCCTGACACTTGATTAGGTTATAGTTAATGGTGAGTAGGTCATAGAGTCAATTTCTCTTTAGTTTGTTGTCTGGGGAAGTTGGATAATCGTATCCCCTGGTTTCTGTAAGTCGAGCTCATCGCGCATAATTTTCTCTTTCATATAGGGGGAGTCTGCCTGTTGGAGTTTATCGATAAGATCTAAAGCTGTTTTTTCTTGGATTTCAACGTCCTGTTGAGCATCTGTAACTCGAGAAAGAGTAGCCCTCATAGTCAAGAATGACCCAATAAAATGAATAGTTCCTGCTAGACAGAGAAAAAACCATATTGCAATTGTTATGGGATTTAGTATAATTGTGGAGAGAGAAAAATGGTGATGTTCCTTGATTCGGCTCGTTCGCGGATGATAGGTCTTCATAAATATTTTAAAAGATTCTCTTGACCGATGGCAGTTTAGTTGTTATTATAAGCTCCACTTTCGGTTGGCGTGCATCGTATACATTTTAGTAAACATACATAAGGAAATCCATGAGTGACACATCCCTTCAAACTACACATGCCCAATTTTTGGAAGAATTGAAACGTCAAGGTCGAGCAAGCGCCACCTTGCTTGCCTATGGAAAGGACATTGAGCAGTTCTTGCAAGCATTGGCTGCACAAGGGAAAACAACCGTTGGTTCTGTCGTCACCAGTGATATTGAAGCGTTCAAGGAAAGCTTGAAGAAGCAACGATACACAGACAAATCCATTTATCGCAAAATCAATTCTATTAAGTCATATTTTCGATTTTTACGTGCCAAAGGCATGATTGAGGAAAATCCTGCTGCTGATATCGCGCAGCCTCGGTATGAGCTTGAAGCACCTCATGTCCTCACCAAAGTCGAGTACCGCGCGCTTCGTGATGCCTGCAAAGCCGATCAACGTATTTCCACGGTTGTGGAAGTCTTGTTACAAACAGGTATTCGTATCAGTGAATTAGCAAACCTTGAGCTTACCGATGTGGACGCAGAAAAGCACACATTGCACATTAGTGCATATGAGTCACATCCAGAACGCACGATTCCTCTCAACAATGCAGCAAGTAAGGCATTGGAAAGTTACCTCGAAATTCGTCCAAAAACTCGCCAAAAAGCCTTGTTTGTGACGAAAACTTGTCGTCCATTTTTGGTGCGTAACATCCGTACCGCTATTGATCGATATTTCCGCATTGCTGGGATTGCCGATGCAAAGGTGAATGATTTGCGTCATACGTTTATTGTCCAGCAATTGGCCGCAGGGACACCTCTAGTGTATGTAAGCCAATTGGTGGGGCATAAACGCATTACGACGACAGAAAAATACTTAAAATTACTCCAAGCTCCTGACATGCAAAGTCAGCTCAAGGTTGAAGAGCTGTAGGCAAGTTTAGGTGATTTTTTTGAATTTTCTTGTTTTCCAGAAAAATCTTTTTGCTTCGTTGCGTATTTTTGGGAATTTTCAATTCTCAATTTTCATTGAATATTCAATGTCACAATGATTTATTTTTTGTAAATTGAACATTCGTAAATTGAAAATTACTTTGATATACTCAAGGAACAGTGATTGTTCACTTTTCATTATGGCTCGGCGTCGACGGAAAACTTCACCAATTCAACTCAAACTTCGCGATGACATCATGTACTCGCTTGGAAGCTTACTTTTTATAGCACTTTCACTCCTAGTTATGTATTCCTTTTTGGGAAAAGGAGAAGTCTTGCAAGCGATTGCACTGGTCCTTCGTACCCTCTTTGGCACGAGTGCAATTATTGTTCCTTTTTTATTGTTTTGTGCGGGGCTGATGCTTACCCGGCTCAAATGGGCAATCGCGAAACCAAATGTATTTTTGGGAGCATGTATCGTTTTTATCGGATTCTTGGGTCTTTTTGGAACGGGAAGTTTGGGACAAGCGTTGTCTGACAAACTCGCTACCCTCATTCTTCCACTTGGGTCGCATACAGTGTTTTTAATTGCGGTATTGGCAGGTTTTCTCATTATGATGGATACAGGTCTTGGAGAGCTTCTTCACTTTTTTGCGAGCATTTTTGAGATCGTTCCCAAACCTGACCAGCCTGTATTGAATGAAAAAAATCAGGGGGTAAGTACTGATGATGTGGAGGAAGAAGGCATGCAAAAATTGACCATTAAAGGATCGACTCCTGTGAAAGTAAACGAACGAAAAGTCGAAAAAGAAGAAAACAAACCGCTTGATCCTGAACGTAAAATTGACTTAGCTGTGCGAGCACAAAAACCTACAGAAAAGAAAGAAGAAGCGGCTGTTGCTCCAGCGACGCAACCTCAAATGAATGTATGGACATTACCATCGACCTCACTTCTGGATCAAAAAACCGGGGGAAGTGCAGACCGAGGTAACATCAAAGAAAATGCGTCGATTATTGAATCGACACTCGAATCATTCGGCATTAAAGCACGTGTCACCGAAGTAAACTGTGGCCCTGCTGTGACACAGTATGCAATTGCCATTGGTTCGGGAACGAAGCTTTCTAAAATCACAGCTCTGGCAAATGATTTGGCCCTAGCACTTGCAGCGCCTACCGGACAAATTCGTATTGAAGCTCCTATACCTGGTCGTTCATTGGTCGGTATTGAAATTCCCAACCGCAGTCCTGAATTTGTTACCCTGCGCACGATGCTCTCATCCGAGAATATGAAAAAGAATCACTCCAAGTTGGCGGTGGCATTGGGATTAAACGTGGCTGGTGAGCCTGTGGTTGTAGATATTGCAAAGATGCCACATGCACTCATCGCTGGTGCAACAGGTTCTGGTAAATCTGTAGCGATCAATACCTTTATCTCTAGTATTTTGTTCCGTGCGACCCCAAACGATGTGAAGTTTATTATGGTCGACCCCAAGCGTGTGGAACTCACAGGATACAACGATATTCCTCATTTGCTCACTCCTGTCATTACCGATCCGTCGAAAGTGGTCTCTGCTCTCAAATGGGCAACAGTTGAAATGGACAATCGCTACAAATTATTTGCGGAAGTGGGTGTTCGCAATATCGAAGGATACAATGAGCTCGCAGGTTTTCAATCCATGCCGTACATTGTGATTGTGATCGATGAGTTGGCGGACATCATGCTGTTTGCTCCGGCAGAAGTAGAAGAATCCATCACGCGTCTCGCTCAGATGGCACGTGCTGTAGGGATTCACTTGCTCTTGGCTACACAGCGTCCATCCGTTAATGTCATCACCGGGCTTATCAAAGCCAATATCCCCACGCGTATTGCTTTTAATGTCTCATCTATGATCGATTCGCGTGTCATCATCGATGCGCCAGGTGCAGAAAAACTTCTTGGGAAAGGTGACATGCTCTATGTTCCACCTGATCAAGCCAAACCATCACGCGTGCAAGGTACGTATGTCTCAGATGGCGAAATTCGTCGTCTCATCGAATTTATCAAACAGCAGGGCCAAAAACCAACCTATTCCGAAGACATCACCACGAAGTATCAATCGAGCAAAGGTGGAACAAATGCAGGGGGAGCAATGGATGCGGGTGGCCGTGATCAATTGTTTGTGGATGCTATCCGTATCGTACTCAAATATGACCGTGCTTCAGTTTCAGTCTTGCAGCGTTTCTTATCTGTTGGGTATGGGCGTGCAGCACGTATCATGGATCAACTATGTGAAGCCGGGATTGTGGGACAAGGTGAAGGAAGTAAACCACGCGAAATTTTTGTCAACAAAGCACAAGAAGTGTTGGCACAGGAGGAAAGTAAAAACTAGAGATATAGAGCTTAGAGATATCCTGGTTGATTTCTCTATTCTCTACTTCTCTATATATCTACATCTCTTTTTCTATGAAAACAGTAGGTGAGACATTGCAGCGCATGCGTGAGAAGAAGGGAATTTCAATCGAAGCGTTGAGTAAGCAAACGCATATTCGCCCCGACTATTTGCGCGCTATTGAAGCGAATGAATTCCCTCTTCTTCCATCTCCTGCAGCAGCTCAGGGATTTATCGGTACATATGCCACAATTGTGGGTCTTGAAAAGCAAACAGCACTGGCCTTACTTCGCCGAGATTTTGAAGTGACAACCAAGCACATTTTACCCAAAGAACTCTTTACCAAGCCAAGAAAATCTGGGCTATCAACGCGTTCCCGTGCAGGGTTGTTTTTTGGAGTAGCGTTGCTGGTCATCGTTTCGTATGCAGCGTGGAGTTTTTTGCATCTACACCAACCACCTTCACTCACGCTCACGTATCCCAAAGAAGGATCACAAGTTCCCGAAACGGTCATTGTGCGGGGGGCTACAGCGACAGATGCCGTGCTTGAAATCGATACACTTCCGGTTGCATTAAACCAGGATGGCGAGTTTGCACAGCAGCTCTCACTTTCAAGTGGCGATCACGTGATCACTGTGATTGCAAGCAATCGTCAAAATCAAGAGACGATCAAACAAATTAATGTACATGTTGAGTAAGAAAGATAATTTTCAATTTACAAATTTTCAATTTTCATTAGAATAAAAGTATGCAACTTCTCCTCACTATCATGATCGCGACCTTAGTTATTCTTTCTGCCGTGATCGTCGTTTTTTTACTACTACTCATCATGGTACTTCTGATGATGCGCCGGACACTCTTGAAAGTGCAAAAGGCAGTTGATGAAGTAGAAAAGACCGCACTGCGCTCGCTCATTCCTTTATTGAGTTTCAAGCGCATGTTTACCGATATGGGTGGGTTTATGGAGTCTGTCAAAGCCTGGGCAAAGGTGGTAGAGAAGAAACCCCACTCCTCCGCCAAAAAGGCGGATTCGCGGGGCAAGGAAAAAGAAGAATAGGAACTTAAAAACTAGTCACTGACCACTAGTCGCTAGTCACTTTCTCCTGGTATAATTCCCTCATGACAGGTAACGATTTACGCACAAAATATCTCAAGTTTTTTGAATCCAAACAGCACACGATTATCCCATCGTCTCCTCTGGTACCTGAAAATGACCCTTCCACGTTGTTTACCAGCAGTGGCATGCAACCACTTGTTCCATATTTACTTGGGCAACCACATCCACAAGGCACTCGGCTTGTTGACTCCCAAAAATGTTTCCGCAGTCAAGATATTGAAGAAGTGGGTGACAATCGTCACGACACGTTTTTTGAAATGTTAGGCAATTGGTCCTTGGGTGATTACTTCAAAAAAGAACAACTGACTTGGGTGTTTGAATTTTTAACTAAAGAGTTGCAGTTAAACCCTGGGCGTTTATTCGTGACTGTATTTGCGGGCAATGAAAGTGTTCCTCGTGACGAAGAATCGATTGAAATTTGGAAAGGACTTTTTGCTTCCGTTGGAATGGATGCTTCTGTTGTTGATAACTGTGAGAAAAATGGAATGTCTAATGGTCGTATCTTTACATATAGCGAAAAGAAAAATTGGTGGAGTAGGTCCGGAGTTCCAGCAGTTATGCCAGCGGGAGAACCTGGTGGTCCAGATAGTGAAATGTTTTTTGATTGTGGAGAAGAATTACATCTCCATGAAAATTCACCATTTAAAAATCTACCGTGTCATGTGAATTGCGATTGTGGACGTTTTTTTGAAATAGGCAATTCTGTCTTTATGCAATACAAAAAAGGGGAGGATGGCGTATTGCATGAATTAGAACATAAAAACGTTGATTTTGGCGGAGGCATAGAACGTTTATTGGCTGCAGTCAATGATACACACGACATGTTCAAAATTGATGTCTTTTGGCCAATCATTCAAAAACTTGAAAGTTTTTGCGATAAAAAATATGGAGAGAGTGAACAAGTTAACAAATCATTTCAAATAGTTGCCGACCATATTCGTGCTGCCGTCATGTTGGCAGCCGATGGCGTGGTCCCATCTAACAAAGCGCAAGGCTATTTCTCACGTCGTTTAGTTCGTCGAGCTATTCGATATGCGCAAATGATTGGAATTGAAGGAAACCTTTTTGATGAGTTGGTTGATGTCGTCGCGAACATGTACGAAGAACCGTATCCAAGCGTCAAGCGTCAAGCGGAAAGTGTAAAGGAAATATTGAAAACCGAAGAACAAAAGTTCAAAAAGACGTTAAACAAAGGGCTCAAAGAAATTGAAAAAATTGAATCACTCAATGGAGAAATTGCATTCAAATTATTTGAAACGTATGGATTCCCATTGGAACTCACACAAGAAATTGCAATTGAGCGAGGACAAGTAGTGGATAAAACACAATTTGAAGCAGAGTTTGTAAAGCACCGCGAACTCTCGCGCACGGCATCTGTTGGCATGTTCAAAGGTGGCCTTGCCGATCACAGCGAAGTGACGACCAAGTACCACACGGCTACACATTTGCTCCAAGCGGCACTGCGCAAAGTCCTGGGTACACATGTGGGACAAAAGGGAAGCAATATCACGGTGGAACGCATGCGTTTTGATTTTTCACATCCGCAAGCTTTAACAAAAGATGAGATCCAACAAGTTGAAAACCAAATCAACGATTGGATCGCACAAAATCTCCCCGTTACAGTTGCTACCATGAGTAAAGAAGATGCGCTGAAGAGTGGCGCGATTGCTTTTTTTATTGAAAAATACCCTGAAACTGTCACTGTGTACACAATTGGCAAAGATCCAGTGACTGATTGGATTTCCAAAGAATTGTGCGGTGGCCCACATGTCACTCACACCGGTGAGATTGGCAAGGTTGAAATCACTAAAGAGCAGGCCGTGAGTGCAGGGGTGCGACGAATTTATGTGGAGTTAGAAAAATAAAACCCCAGTCAGAGACTGGGGTCAAGTGTTTGGCGAAAGAGATTAACTCTCTTCCGGCCCTTTCTCAAAATCATCCGGGGTGAACGGACGCTTGGGTTTTGTGCTCTCTCCAAACGATGTTACCCCACGTGGGACGGGGTAAATCCCGTTGTCTCGTGATGGTTTTGTTGGCTGTTCGGGTGCTTTTTCAGTGTAAAGCTCAGGCCCAAATTCCGCCTTAACTGGGCGTCGATAGTCGAGCTTACTGCGTTCTAACCCTGGTGGGGTCGCGGATGTTTTTCCCGAGTTGATGCCACCGACGGATTTGGGAGAGTTTTCGAGCTGTCGTTCTTTCTCCCATTTGCGGTCGGCGCGGCCGATAAAAAATCCGACAACTATACCCAGGATCGCCCCGAGCAAGAATGTTCCAATTGCCACTTTTCTATCCTCCTCGCTCAGCTTGAGCGAGATAAAAAACGATAGATGGGCAGTATATCCTCAAGGTGAGGGAAAGTCAATGATTATGGGATGATGTTGTAAGGCCTCACTTGATTTTAGGTGTGCTTTTTGTGCATACTTAGATCAAGGGTAGAAGGCCTCTTTCTTGTATGTTTGTTCCTCTGTTCAATCGTGCAAAAACAAAAAAACAATCATTTCTTTCCCTAGTGATTAGCGATGACGCCGTAGCTGCAGGAGAATGGGAAGCGAGTAGTAGTGGAGTACGCGTCGTTGCGACTTCAGCTCCTGTGGAATGGCAAAGCGATGTGCCCACAGGGCTTACTGATGCCAGTGATGTTGCGTTTGGAAATTTGGGTAGCAGTGCAAACACGATTAAAGATGTTCTTCTGGGTCTTCCCTCTGATTGGGCTAATGATCAGTCGATTGCGAATACTAAAAAGCATGTGCTCAAAGAACTCATGCAACAGCTCAATGTCACATCCGTTGGATTTGTGGTTACGATGGAAGCCATCATTGCGTCACTGCGTGATAAAGAAGGAGCGCGATGTAGTGGATTGCTGTGCGTTGTCGGGAAGAAGCAACTCCAAGCTGTGGTCATCGATCAAGGTGTTGCAACCGAAATGGTGAGTGTGGGCCGCTCGCAACAATTGACCAATGATATTGTGGAGGCCTGTACCCAAGGGAAGTTTGCGCAATTGGCACCCCGTCTGTTTGTCGCTTCTTTGGGTGCAGCAGATACTCTCTTGCAGGAGTGGCAACAGCAGCTGCATGCATTTACCTTTGATCCATCACTGTTTGTTCAACTTCCCAAAATTGAACTGTTGTCAACAAAACAAATTGTTGGTGCAGTTTGTTCAAGTGGAGGAAAAGAAGTCGCGAAGAGTTTGGGCATTTTGTCAACAGATACCACCGGTGTAAACGTGGGGAAACAAGAGGAGCCAGAGTCACCCGAGGCGGGGTTTGGATTTGCACCGGTTCCAACAGATGCACCACATCAAACAGAGCAAATTCCGCTTATCAATAGTGATGAAAAAATAGATGTAGAGATCGAGGAACCTGTTACTTCAGCATCGTCGGGGATGTTTATAAAAGGAGTAATTGGAGTTGGTGTTGTACTTCTTCTACTGAGTCTGATTGTAGGGGGATCGATAGCCCTTGCTCGTGTCAACGTGGCGATCACACGGCGGGTAGATACTGTATCGATGGATGCCACACTCACGCTGGATTCAAGCGTGTCAGCAAGTGATCCAGACAGTAATATTTTGAAAGCAAGTGTTCGTACTACACAAGTAAGTGATACCGCACAGGCAGATACGACAGGAACAGGGCAGATTGGAGACAAAGCAACCGGGACCGTAACGATTTTTAATCGGACGAGTAGTCAAAAGGTATTATCAGCAGGGACTGTGCTGACTCTCAATCCCAATGTCAAATATACCTTGAATGCGGATGTCACCCTTCCACCGGAAGGTGGGGTTGATACCGATTTTTCGCCAAGCAAAGCGTCTGCTCAAGTGACAGCAGCACAGATTGGGGCACAGAGCAATGCAGATGCTGGGTTGCAATTGACCGTGGGGTCATATGATCCGTCCGCGTTTGTTGCAAAAACTGAAACGGCGATGACGGGAGGGAGCAGTCGCACGATCCAAGTAGTGAGTGCTGATGATCAACAAAAATTGTTTAATACCCTGTATGCGTCGCTCAAGTCTAAAGCCTTGGATGCATTTAATGCGCAGGCAAATCCAAATGAACATACTATCGTCAGTGATAAGTTGGATGTGAGTAGTAAAACATTTAGTGCGGATGTGGGCAAAGAAGCACAAACCCTTTCCTTGACAATGACGGTGCAAGCGACAGGTATTGTGTATACCAATGATGATTTGACGTCATTTGTCACACAAAAACTTGGATCACAAATTGCGCCGGGTGCGACACTTTTGCCGGAAAAAACGACAATTTCGATTCAAAACCAGCAAGCACTGGTGAATGGAAAAACGACCATTCAAGCACACATCGATGCGAGTGAGTTATTGCCTGTGAATGCGACACAAACTGCCAAGTTACTAGAAGGTAAAACGTGGAGTGATGCAAAGAATTTTCTTGCGAGCCAACACTCCATTGATCACTTCACATTGACGGCAACTCCCTCGTTTGTGACTCTTTTCATTCATACAGTTCCAAGTGCTTCACATATCAGCGTGACTATTTCACCAAAATAAGAAATACTATTTGTATGAGTGTGCAGCGATATACCAAACAATACACCCGCATGACTCCTGTTCCGTTAACGATTAAAGAGCGGAAGTTTTTGGGCATAAAAAAGAAAAAGCACTCGTCACTCGTCGCTCGCGTTTTTCCTATTTTGCTGATGGGAGTAGGAATTCTTTTTTTGATGAATGCTATTTGGCCAATTTTGTCCTATGAATTATTTACTAGTCCATCCCTACGAGCTGCCGAAGCAGCTAATGTCCAACCTCCGCTTGAAACTGTAAAAGAATATTTGTTACCCACTCCTAAACCTACGCCAAAAGTCGTAGCAGATGAACTTGATTACACTGATCTGTCAAATTGGTTTCCACAAAATTCCATGCCATTGCTGACGACAAACCAGACCAAGCGGTATGAATTAACAATTCCAAAGGTAAATATTACCAATGCGGATGTGGCGATCGGAGGGACCAATCTTGATCGTAGTCTTATTCAGTATCCAGGTACTGCTAATCCAGGAGAACTTGGCTCTCCCGTTATTTTTGGGCACTCAGTCTTGCGCCAATTTTATGATCCAGTGATCTCAAATCCGCGCCGCTATATTTCTATCTTTAGTATGATCATGACGCTCCAAAACGGAGATGATATTTATTTGGATATGGATGGGGTGAGGTATACATACCGAGTGTATAGCAAAACAGAAGTACGACCGGAAGATACGTTTATCTTGGAGCAAGATCATAGCAATCGAGAGCTCAAACTTGTGACCTGTACGCCAGAAGGAACGACACTGCGACGTGGGATTGTGTTGGCACAGTTGGTACAGTGAGTAACTAGTGGCTAGTTACTAGTGACTAGAAGAGAAGGCTGCATGTACAATACAACGATTAGGTACTAATCACCATTATGAACATCCTTTGTCTTGATTATGGAACCAAACGTATCGGTGTAGCAGTTGCTATCTCACCGCTGGCTGAACCACTTGGCATTATTCCCAACAGTAAAAATCCGAAGCTTTCTGATATCGTGACTGACCAAGCGTTAGCGCACATTGAAAAACTTGTTACAGAATATGCGATTGAGAAAATCGTTGTGGGAATCTCGGAGGGCGAGATGGCAGAGAAATCGCGTTCTTTCATTGAAAGACTAAAGAGAAAAGTAAACCTCCCTATTGATGAGGTTGATGAAACACTCAGTAGTGTGAGAGCTGGTGAAGGGATGCGACATATGAAAAAAGCGAAACGTGAGGGGAATCGTGATCACTTAGCCGCGGCCATCATGCTCCAAGAATACTTAGATATGCATGAGTGAAAATATGAAAAAAATCGTGTGTGGATTGATTGGCATCATTGGAATTGGAGCGGCAGTTGTTACGCTTTTTTTTGCGTGGATTTTACAACCAGTGAGTGTAAAAACTGTTCCTCCCAACTCCATCGTCGTGGCAAAAGGACAGACAATCAATGGAATAGCACGGCAGTTGGAAGATGACCATATCGTCCACTCCCAATATAGTTTGCGTCTCCTCCTCTTCCTGAAGGATCCGCATGCGGTGTTGCAAACGGGAACCTATGATCTTTCTCCATCGATGCGACCGCAGGAAATTATTACTTTGTTGCTTGATGGGCCACAAGATATGTGGATTACCCTTCCCGAAGGATGGCGGCGTGAAGAGATGGCGCAGCGATTGAGCTCGCAGCTGGGAACGAAATACTTTGATCCCGCTCAATTTTTATCGTTAACAAAAAATGATGAAGGGATGTTGTTCCCTGATACATATCTTTTTCCAAAAAGCGCGACGGCACAATATGTGGTGGATACGATGGAGTCAAATTTCAAGAAGAGGTATCAAAAACTCATCATACAGAATGGTGCTCCATTACAATTTACCCAAAATGAAGTACTGACACTTGCTTCTATTGTAAATAGAGAAGGCACAAATGCGAGTGATATGCGGATGATTGCGGGCGTCCTCATCAATCGGCTAAACAAAGGAATGGCTTTGCAAACAGACGCATCAATTCAATACGCGCTTGGATACGATCCTGTCCAAAAAACATGGTGGCAGCAACCAACTGCCAAAGACCTTTCGATAGATTCACCGTTTAATACATACATTCATAAAGGATTACCACCCTCTCCCATTTGTGATCCAGGTGAAGACGCGATTGCAGCAGTGCTTGCTCCCACACAATCAGACTATCTTTTTTACATTGCCGATCACCAAGGAGTCGTGCATTTTGCTAAGACATTGGAAGAACACGATGCGCTCATTCAAAAGTATCTGAAGTAACGTGTTTATTTCTTTCCCAGAAATGTGTCGAATTCTTTTGTGGCACGAAGGTATTTCTGTATTTGGTTGGCTGACAAAAGAAGTTGTCGTAAAGATTCAATATAAAAAGGGGCAGCGCCAACCAGTGTGGATGTAAATTCAGCGACCATACTTCCAGTAGCAAAACTCAACGCGGCTTTGACAAGATGTTCATCAGTTACAAGGCGTGTTTTCTCAACGTTGCTTGTGTGTTGTTCTAACAATTTGAGCTGTTCTGTGACATTTGCCATATGTGCTCCTTTACAAAAAACTCTTTAATAGAGTGGCGCTCTTTGCAAATTGCTCCTGTTCCTTTTCATTCAGCTGCGCTTTCAAAATTTGTTCGACGCCGTTGCGTCCCACGATACAAGGAACGGACAAGGATACATTGTATTGACCATAATAATCTTCAACAGGAATAGAAATGGGAAGAACGCTATGACTATTTTGCAAAATGGTGCGCACCAGTTTCACGATCACGACACCGATTGCATAGTATGTTGCTCCTTTTGCTTGGATGATGTTGTATGCAGCAGTCCTCGCACTTTCAAATGCTTGGAGAGCTTGATCCTGTGAATAGGAGGGAAATGTTGTAAGGGGTTGGCCTCCAACACTTGCACTCGAAAGAACAGGGAACGAGCTATCACCGTGTTCGCCTAAAATGTAGGCGTGGATACTGCGTGGGTTGATGGAAAGCATTTCACTTAAGTGATAGCGAAAACGTGCGGTATCAAGCATGGTTCCCGATCCAAACACTCTTCCTTTGGGAAGTGATGCCAATATATTTGCTTTGTAGGTGAGCAGATCGACAGGGTTAGAAACAATGACGTAAATAGCTTCCGGTGCGGCTTTTGTCAGTGGGGGAATCAATGCTTCGATGATCTCAGTGTTTTTTTTCACTAAATCTAATCGTGTCTCACCGGGCTTTTGTGCAACACCTGCCGTGATGACAATCACATCGGAATTTGCCACATCATCAAAGGAGTCAGTTGCTGTGATCTTGGCTGGTTGTAAAAAATTGAGTCCATGTTCAAGATCCAATTTTTCTCCAATGGCTTTTTCTTTCGTGCGTGAGTACAACACGAGCTCGTCTACCACTCCTTCCAATAGAAGTGCGTATGCAGCTGTTGCTCCCACATTTCCAAGACCGATGATTGAAACTTTTCGTGTGTCACATCGCATATGCTCCCTTCACTCTTTCTTTTTTCATTGTTCTCTTTTTGGATAGAAGAGTCAATCTACCTTTGTCATCCCGTACGTCTGCCTACCGGTAGACAGGCTCAAGCGCGAAGCGCATGAGGGATACGGGATCCAGGCAGAAAGACTTTTGAATTGCTAAGGAGCTAGGATTACCGCTTTCGCGGGAATGACAATGAGAAAATGGGCGTACAATACAATGTATGAAACTGTTGATCAAGCTGTTGATAGTCATTGTTTCCTTTTTAGGGATTATTGACGCATCTTTTTTGTCCTACGAAAAATTGACTGGTCATATTCCCCCATGCACAGTGGGCTTTCAATGCGATACCGTGCTGACGAGTAAGTGGTCTATCCTGTTTGGAGTGCCACTTCCACTCTA
The DNA here is from genome assembly GCA_003176165.1 of Candidatus Cerribacteria bacterium 'Amazon FNV 2010 28 9'. Classification (GTDB taxonomy): domain Bacteria; phylum Patescibacteriota; class Microgenomatia; order UBA1400; family UBA12028; genus PSRQ01. Next base: position 11,234 of record PSRQ01000039.1, on the reverse strand, counting down.
TGGGTTGGCATTTTATGGCTTTACATTTGTGATCGCGGTTTTGCACTTTTTGGAAATTGACCACATTTCAATTGATGCGAAACGCAAACTTCACACTGCCGATCTTCAATTGATCCTTGCTATGTTTGGAATCTGTTTCTCGCTCTATTTAGTGTCGATCATGGGACTAGTACTTCATGCATGGTGCTTGTATTGCTTACTCTCTGCGTTGTGTTGTCTGACATTGTTTGTATTGAACGTGATGCAATGGCACATGCAAAAAAAAATTTGTGTTTGCAGTGCATCTTCTCCAAAAACAGTCATCTTTAGTTGGTTGTACGCACATATCGCCAAACCTCTTTTTTTCATGATTGATGCGGAAGTCGTTCACATTGCAATGACGCGTGTGGGTGCGTTTCTTGGACGTTTTGCATTGAGTCAACAACTAACGCGGTGGATGTTTTTCTATGGTGACAAACAATTGGCAACAAAAGTTGATGGTATTGTTTTTCCCAACCCCGTTGGATTGGCAGCAGGGTTTGACTATGAAGGACGGTTAGGTAGCATCCTTCCCTCAGTTGGGTTTGGTTTTCACACGATTGGGACAGTGACGTACCGTTCATATGAAGGCAATGAACCACCACGATTGGGTCGATTCCCGGATTCCAAAGCACTCCTTGTCAATAAAGGCTTCAAAAGTGAAGGGGCTCCCGCGATCATTGATCGATTAAAAGGAAAAAAATTTGCGATTCCAACAGGGATCAGTATTGGAAGTACGAATGCAGTGTATGCGACGTTGAATGATCAAATTGATGATATTGTGAAGTGTTTCAAACTATTTGAAGCGTCCACCGTGAAACATGCGTACTATGAACTCAACATCAGTTGCCCCAATACTCAGGGTGGTCAGCCATTTACGACACCACAACGATTGAATGCGTTGTTAACGAAGTTAAAAAATCTCCATATCAAACGTCCCGTCTATATAAAAATGCCCATCGATTTGAGTCAAAAAGAAACAAACTCCTTGTTGCAGATCGCGAGTGCGTATTCGTTCATCAAGGGTGTCATTTTTGGCAATTTAACGAAAGATCACTCCAACCCAGATGTTGCAAAGCATGATAGAGATCGTTGGAATCAGGTAAAAGGGAATTTAAGCGGGAAGCCTACCTGGAATCGGTCTAATGCTCTGATTGCCTTTACCAAAAAGAAGTATGGCAAGCGATTTACAATTATTGGGACGGGGGGCATTTTCACGCCAGAAGACGCGCAGACAAAGTTGGAATTAGGTGCTGATTTAGTTCAACTCATCACAGGCATGATCTATGAAGGACCGCAGCTCATTGGGGAGATCAATCGACACTTCAGCAAAGTTGCTGGTAACAATCTCAAAAAATGAGCACTGTTTGTTCACGATTTCTCTGGTGATATAATTGCTCGATCGTCAACCATGATCAGAAAAGGAAAAAATCATGGATGTACATGTTGCAACAACGAAAGTCCTCCCTTCTTTCCGAAGTTTTCTGCAAGAAAATCAAGATGCGTTGGGAGTTCACGCATACTCGTTTAGTCGTGAGGAAATCTCATTTTATCTCATTGAAAATCAAAACATTCAATTTTCGGTGAGCGGAGCGCAAGGCGCCAATCTAATGCTTATTGGTGTTGCCGTGCCTCCTGAGAAGATCCCCGAATGGGCGCAGCACTTAATCGACCAGTGGCAGAAGGTGCTGGAAGCATGGAATGGAAACGAGAAGCTTGAAGTTCGCTATGTCTACAAGGCATAACCGAGCTTCCTGCTCCTGAAAATAGGCCCTGGTTTTTTGAACCAGGGCTTTTCACTTTCTCCCCTTGCAACTTGAGAAAAATTCCCATATAATAGGTAGACTTTCCCAAAAAGGGACAAAAAGGGCACGCTGACCAGAGGCACCAACAATGGCGAATTCCTCGAGATAATTACATCAATTTTTATGCAAGGCATCACAAGTGCCTTGTTTTTGGTGTGTTTGAGAGAGCAGGCTCTTCATAAGTTTGTAACACAAGTTAAAATCCACCCAATCGCGCCATAGCGGAGGGGATGTTTTAGAAAGGTCTCGTATGAAGGCACAAAAGCGACTGTACTGGGGTAAACAAAACATTCCACTTCCAGAAATGGATCTCACGAAAGTTCAACGTGAATCGTATCAATGGTTCCTTGAAGAAGGTTTGAAGGAAGCTCTTCTTGAAATTTGTGGACAAAATGGCATTGAAGATTTTACCCGCCGCAACTGGAAACTCGAGTTTGGCAAGTACACCCTTGGCAAACCAAAGATCAGTATTGCAACAGCTCGCCAAAAAGCCCTTACCTATGACATGCCCCTGCGTGTCGAGGCAACTCTCACAAACAAACAGACCGGCGAAGTCACCAAACAAGAAGTCTTCTTGGGTGATATTCCCAAAATGACTCCAAACGGTACCTTCATCATCAATGGTGTCGAGCGTGCAGTCGTGAACCAGCTTGTTCGCGCTCCAGGCATTTTCTTCTCTGGAGATGTCGATGCAACCACCGGACGTATGCTCTACTATGGTGAGCTTCGCCCACTGCGTGGAAGTTGGCTTGAAATGGCTGTGGGACGCAATGACGTCATCACCATTAAGATCGATAAACACCGCAAGATTCCCGCAACAGTACTACTTCGTGCCATTGGGTACGGAAGTAATGATGAAATCTTGGAACTTTTCAAAGATATCGATACTAATCCAGAACATCACTTTATCCAAAGCACCCTCGATAAAGATACGACAGCGACTGCTGCTGAAGCACTCATCGAAATCTACACCAAGATGCGCCCTGGCGAACCTGCCGTCCTTGAGAATGCTCAAGAGTTGTTGAACGAATTGTTCTTTGATGGCCGTCGTTATGATTTAGGACGAGTGGGTCGTTACAAATTGAACCGCCGTCTGAAAGTCGATGTGGAAAACACCAAGCAAACACAAGTGTTGACCAAACAAGACATTATTGCAGCATTTGCATATCTCATTAGCCTACAAAATGGGCAAGGAAAAGTGGATGATATCGACCACTTGTCCAACCGTCGCGTCCGCCGTGTGGGTGAATTGGTGCTCACCAACGCCTTCCGTATTGGACTACTTCGTCTTGAGCGTGCGATCCGCGAAAAGATGAGTTTGACAAAAACTGACGAGCTTTTGACGCCAAGTTCTTTGGTTAATGCTCGTCCGCTGATCGCGACGATGAGTGAATTTTTCCGTCGGAACCGTTTGAGTACCATCCTTGACCAGACCAACCCATTGTCAGAAATTGACAACTTGCGCCGTTTGTCTGTGATGGGATCGGGTGGTGTGACACGCGAACGCGCCAGTTTCTCGATGCGTGACATCAATGCCTCCCAGTACTCTCGTATCGACGCGATTCGTTCACCAGAAGGTCCAAACATCGGTTTGGTGACGTATATGTCCTTGTATGCACGCGTCAATGATTATGGTTTCTTGGAAGCACCATACCTTCGTGTGGTTAAAGAAGAAGCAAAAAACGGTGATGTCAAAATGAAAGTCACTGATGAGATCGTGTATCTTTCAGCCGATGAGGAAGAAGAGTATGCAATCACCCACGCCAGTGTCAATATTGACGCGGATGGATACATTACCGACAACTGGGTCGCATTGCGCTATGCTAATGATTTTACCGAAGGTTCAGTCGAGCGCGTGCAGTTTATCGATGTCGTTCCACGCCAAGTGGTGGGAACCAGTGCCTCACTCATTCCATTTGTCTCACACGATGAAGCTATCCGTGCTCTGATGGGTACCCACATGCAATGTCAGGCTGTTCCTCTCTTGAAACCAGGAGCCCCAATTGTGGGAACTGGTATGGAGGAAGCCGTCGCAACAGCAATGCAGCGTGCCGTCCGTGCCCGCCATGCCGGAACTGTCGAGTACGTTGATGCCAACAAGGTCATCGTCATGTTGGATGAAAAAGAAATCGACAAAGCAAAGGTGGATGCACAAGAACATGAACACGTGCGTGTGGATGGCAAAAAAGAAATCTACGAAATTGCCAAGTTTACCCGTACTGCCAACAGTACATGCTACTCACAAAAACCAGCAGTTACCGTAGGCCAAAAACTCAAGCGTGGTGACCTGGTCATCGATGGTCCATCCGCAGATGGTGGAGAGTTGGCATTGGGTCAAAACTTGACGATTGCCTATACTTCCTACGATGGATTGGGATATGAAGACGCGATCATCATCTCTGACCGCCTTGTTCGCCAAGACTTGCTCACCAGTATTCATATCAATGAGTACGAATGCCAAGTCATGGATACGAAACTTGGCCCTGAAGAGATGACCGACGATATTCCAAACGTCTCAGATTTGGAACGCCGCAATCTCACCATAGATGGTGTGGTTGCCATCGGTGCCGAAGTCAGTCCAAACGATATTTTGGTTGGAAAGATCGCTCCAAAAGGAGAGACCGAACTCACCGCAGAAGAGAGACTGCTACGTGCCATCTTTGGTGAAAAAGCCAGAGAAGTCCGCGACACCTCACTGCGTATGCCACACGGAGAAAGTGGAACGGTCATCGATGTCAAAGTCTTGGACCGCGACAAAGGTGATGAGCTCGATCCAGGTGTGAACAAAGTGGTGACGGTCAAAGTCGCTCAGATTCGTAAAGTCACCGTTGGAGACAAGCTTGCCGGACGTCATGGAAACAAGGGTGTCATCAGTAAGATTGTTCCAGTTGAAGACATGCCATACATGCCAGATGGAACACCTGTGGACATCATCATCTCCCCTCTGTCCGTTTTGGCTCGTATGAACCTTGGACAGCTCTTGGAAGCTCATCTTGGATGGGCTGCACAGAAACTTGGCTACAAGGTCGCCATCCCTGTTTTTGAAGAGGTTGATGAACAAAAGATCTGGGATGAACTGGACAAAGCAGGTCTTCCTGTTTCTGGAAAAGTGAGATTGTATGATGGTCGTACCGGTGAAGCATATGGTGAAGACACCGTCGTTGGTGTTGGATACATGCTCAAGCTCATCCACATGGTTGATGACAAGATGCACGCTCGTTCCACTGGTCCATACTCATTGGTCACACAACAGCCACTCGGTGGTAAGGCACAGATGGGAGGACAGCGTCTTGGAGAAATGGAAGTCTGGGCTCTGGAAGCACACAAGGCTGCCTATACACTCCAAGAAATGTTGACAATCAAATCAGATGACGTGTTTGGTCGTACCAAGGCCTTTGAAGCGATCGTTACTGATCAAGCCATTCCAGCATCCAATGTCCCTGAATCATTCAAGGTGTTGATGCGTGAGTTGAACTCACTTGGTCTTGAAATTGTGCCAAAAGAAGCCGTTGTTGAAGATGTCAAAGACTCTCTCGTGGAAGGAGTGAAAGAAAACATCACTGACGCGAGTGGCCAAACTGTCGTCGCGGGTGAAGATGCAACCATCGTCGATGCCGCGGATATGAACAGCGAAGACGAAGGTGGCGAAGAAACCGGTGAAGAAAATGACATGGAAGAAGCACAAGAGGTGAGCGATGAACGCGAACCAAGTGCTGAGGAGTTGGCACAGGAAGAGTAATCATTTATACAAGGAAAGTATTTGCGGAAAAGGAGCACCACAGTATGAAAACCGTTGTCGACTTTAGCGCACTCAAGATCCAACTTGCATCTCCTGATGCAATCAAGACTTGGTCGCATGGTGAAGTCACCAAACCAGAAACCATCAACTACCGCACCCTTCGCTCAGAAAAGGGCGGATTGTTTGCGGAAGAAATCTTTGGTCCAACCAAAGATTGGGAGTGTTACTGTGGAAAGTATAAGCGTAGTCGCTACAAGGGAATTATCTGTGACAAATGTGGTGTTGAAGTCACCCAAAGCCGCGTCCGTCGTGAACGCATGGGTCATATCACCCTCGCGTGTCATGTTGCCCATATCTGGTTTTTCAAAGGTGCTCCAAGTAAGTTGTCCTTACTTTTGGACATTAGTCCACGCAACTTGAGTTCCATCGTGTACTTTAGCCAATACATCGTGCTTGATGTGAACAAAGAAGAAAAGGCGAGAATCCTCGAACAACTCGACAAGGATTGTGTGGAAGCAAGTGAAACTCTCAAGACCGAAACCGCAGCAAAGATGGAAGACATCAAGGTGAAACTCCAAGAGAGTATTGCGGGGATCAAAGACAAAGTGAAGGGCAAAGAGTCACAAGAACTCAAGAAAGAAGCCCTTACCCTCAAGAGTAAGCAACAACTCCAAAGTCTTAAGGAGGAGTTGGAAGTTTCGCTCTCTCAGACTGAAGAAGTCTACAAAACCATTAAAGAAATGGTGAAACGCTTGAAAACTCGCTCCATCCTCACGGAAGATGAGTACTTGAAGTTGGATGAGTACAATGCCGCTTCATACCTCACCGTCGGTATGGGTGCAGAAGCCTTGCTTGAAGTCATCCGTAGTGTCGATTTGGACAAATTGTCTGAAGAGCTCTCGACAGAAGTAAAAGAAGCCACTGGCCAAAAGCGCGTCAAAGCCACCAAGCGTCTTCGCGTCGTCGAAGGCTTGCGAAAATCAGGTATCAAACCAGAGTGGATGCTCATGAAGGTGTTGCCTGTCATCCCACCAGATTTGCGTCCTATGGTTCAACTTTCCGGTGGACGTTTTGCAACCTCTGATTTGAACGATCTGTATCGCCGTGTCATCAACCGCAACAATCGTTTGAAGCACTTGATTGATTTAGGTGCTCCAGAGATCATTTTGCGCAACGAGAAGCGTATGCTGCAAGAAGCTGTTGATGCCTTGATCGATAGCACACAAAGTCGTACCACTCGCCGCCGTGTCGTGAAGAAGCCATTGCGCTCACTGTCCGAAATGTTGCGTGGAAAGCAAGGACGTTTCCGTCAAAATCTGTTGGGTAAGCGCGTCGACTACTCAGGTCGTTCGGTTATCGTCGTCGGACCAGAACTTTCCCTCAATCAGTGTGGGTTGCCAAAAGAAATGGCATTGGAAATGTTCCGCCCATACGTCTTGCGTGAACTCATCAAGCAGGGAGTCGCTCCAAACTTGAAGAGTGCCAAGCATGTCCTGGAGCGTCGTTCCCCAGAAGTATTTGACTTCTTGGAACAAATCATTCAGAACCACCCTGTGCTTTTGAACCGTGCTCCGACGTTGCACAAACTTGGTATCCAAGCATTCTTGCCCGTCCTCATTGAAGGAAACGCCATCCGTTTGCATCCATGTGTCTGTTCTGGCTACAACGCAGACTTTGATGGAGACCAAATGGCTGTGCACGTTCCTTTGACGGAACAAGCACAAGAAGAAGCTCGCTCACTCATGATGGCCAAGAACAACTTGCTCAAGCCGTCGGATGGTTCACCAATTACCGTTCCCAACAAGGATATGGCGATGGGTGCGTTCTACATGACCTCTGTGGACAAGAGTGTTGCGAAAGCAGCCACGATCTTTGCCTCAGAGATGGAAGCCGAGCGTGCGTACCAATCAGGCAAGATCACACAGCGGCAACTCATTGCTGTGCGTTTGGACGTGGGTGGCAAGAGTCAAATCGTGGAAACCACGATGGGGCGTTTGCAGTTCAATAGCATTTTGCCAGAAAACTTACGCTTCTTGAATGTCCCAATCACCGCTGGTGTCATCAAAGACTTGGTGAAGAAAGCCATTGCCACGATGAACGCTGAAGAGACGGTTTCCTTGATCGACTCGATCAAGAACTTGGGCTTCAAAGCTGCGACCACATCTGGTCTTTCTGTCTCCGTCACAGACTGTCAGATGATCGATGAAAAAGATGGCATTATCGAAGCTGCCAACAAGCGTGCCGCGGAAGTGGAAGACAACTACGCACAAGGATTGATCACTCTCGATGAAAAGCGTCGTTTGACCCAAGCAATCTGGCTTGAAACCACCGATACCATCGCCGACAAGACATGGGCAGCTCTCAAAGAAGACAACGCCGTCAAAGTCATGATCAACTCAGGAGGTACACGTGCGAGTAAAGATCAGGTCAAACAGCTTGGGGCAATGCGTGGACTCGTGGTGGACCCACTTGGTCGTATCGTGGAAATGCCAACCAAGAGTAACTTCCGTGAAGGCTTGACCATTTTCGAGTACGTCACATCAGCTCGTGGATCACGTAAAGGGTTAACCGACTCAGCGTTGAAAACTGCAGATGCGGGGTACTTGACTCGTCGTTTGGTAGATGCCGCTCACGATGCGATCATTCGTATCGAAGACTGTGGTACGACCGACGGACTCGAGATTGTACGTGCGGGAACACGCGAAAAAGTGTTCAAGAACCGTATCATGGGTCGTATCCTCTTGGCAGATGCAGTGAGTAGCAAAGGCAAGACCGTCGCCACTGCTGGTGAACTCATCACTGAAGAAGTCGCTATCGCGATTGACAACAGTGATGTCGCTTCCGTGCTGGTTCGTTCTACCTTGAGCTGCCAATCCCCAGTGGGACTGTGTGCAAAGTGCTATGGCTGGGACTTCGCGACCAAGCAATTGGTCACGATCGGAACTCCAGTGGGGGTCATTGCTGCGCAAAGTATCGGTGAACCAGGTACACAGCTCACCATGCGTGTCAAACACACGGGAGGTATCGTCGGTGTTGACGTGACGCAAGGGTTGCCACGTGTCGAGGAACTGTTCGAAGCACGTATTCCAAAGAGCCTCTCCCCAATTTCAGAAATTGGTGGAAAAGTACACATCGAGGAGACTGAAGTTGGGCACAAAGTCATCGTCACTTCCCCAGAAAATGAGGAAGAATACCGTGACTACACGATCCCCATGACCAGTCCATTGATGGTCGGCGAAGGGGATCTCATCCCAGCCGGTACACAGTTGGCTTCTGGAGCTCTGGATGTCAAAGAAGTGCTCGAGATTCGGGGCCTCCGACTCGCACAAGAATACCTGATCGATGAAATCCAAAAGGTCTACGAGAGTCAGGGTATCCCAATCAACGATCGCCACTTTGAAACCATCGTCAAAAAGATGAGTGACAAGGTACGTATCGAGACATCTGGTGATACATCCTTCTTGCCCGGTGAAATCGTTGAGAAGTCACGCTTCAAGGAAGAAAATGCGAGTGTCTTGGCTGAAGGTGGAGAACCCTCAACTGCACAAGTCCTCATCCTTGGTATTACACGCGCCTCACTCTTTACCGAGTCATGGTTGTCAGCCGCTTCCTTCATGGAAACGACCCACATCTTGACCGATGCCGCAGTCCAAGGCAAGGAAGACAAGTTAGCTGGTCTTAAAGAGAACGTCATCATCGGCAAACTCATCCCGACCAGTCCTGAGCGTGCCATGGTAGCGTAACTCCTTATTTTCTCCCCCTGCCTGAGGGGGAGACACAGAGGGGGTGGGAGTGATCAGGAGTTAATCCGCCTACTGACGGAGAAACACCAAAAATGAGTAAAAAGAAAAGGGCGATCCGTTACGGGTCGCCCTTTTTGGTACGAACGAAGTTATTCTTTATGTGCATTCATAAGGGCTATAAGAATAGCGCTTACAGCGATGAATAAGCTCATTAGCAAAGTACAGATTGCGGTCCCTAAAGGGACAAACAAGTCTTGCACGTTCAGATGATTAATAAGAAAAAGCCAGAGGGAGAAACCCCAAAAGCCACTTCCACAAACCGCCAGTATTGAAGCAAAAAGCATCATGATAATGATGCCAGTGCCAACCAGTTTTTTACCGTTTCCCATGAAATTTCCTCCTTTGGAATCATGGAATAAACGACGCCTCTATTATATCACAACTTAATATCCTATAACTTGACATTTACGCCTGGATTTGGTATGATTTTCGCCTGCCTGAGCTTGGCTCGGGTATCTGGTATGTGGTCTCTTTCCAGGCTAAGTTCAAGAGTTCCTCTTGTCTCTTTCCCTCGAGAGCACCGTTTCCAGAGGTTGCTCTGTAACATATTCAGTTGATTCTGTGGTGGCAGAATGGCTTTTTTTGTCATCCCGTACGGCCTAGCACGAAGTGCGAGGCGGATACGGGATCCAGGTGGAATTGAAGAAGAGTTTGGGATCATCCCAAGCAAGATCCCGGACAAGGCTTGTCCGCCGGTTGGCGAATGCCTTTACTGGGATGACAGAGAACCTATCCTGCCGCTGCAGAGAAACAAAAACAAACAGATTCTGCACGGTTTTTGGGCTTGCCCCAAGGAGAAAAAATGTCTACTAAAATCAATGACCTCCTTCTCAAGTTGAAGGGGAAAGTTGAAAAGGATCCGAATGCACGCGAGTATTTTTTCGTGGTTTCGGGTATGGATGTTGTCAATTTGTTGGAGGCATTACAGGATCAGGGATTTACGGTACATTCCCCCCATTCAGGAGGGTTTGATTCTGTGATCCTTGTTCGTCAACCATTGCCAGATCGATGGCTGGAAGAGTCAGGGTTAAAACCTCGGCGTGAACAGCAAGGGACAGGTGATCTGGACTCCTGCAGAAATTGAAGATGCTCTGCGTCTTCTCGTTCAATTATTGAGGACTCGGCGTGGGAAATTTACCGCGGATGAGTTGCATTTCATTGCACGAATTGCCGCGGCCCTTGACATTCCGATTGAATGATCAATTTTCTTGGTCACCCATAATAGGTGACCTTCTCTTTTCGTTTATCGTAAATTGGGCGAACAGTCCAAGGAGAAGGAAATGCGTGAAGATGTAAAAAAATTGCTCGATAAAGCCATTGATGGGCTTGTTATTGAGGCTGAACGCCGTGGGACAAAGCGTCCCCTCTATTTTGTCAGTCTGCCGGATATGAATGGCATCCAACTAGAAGGGTTGGAAATTGCTCTCACCCAACAAGGATTCAAGACGCAACTCGTTCCAATTTCTCAATACGGCGTACAAACATTCCAGCTGCAGGTTACAAGCCTGCCAGAGTGGTTTGTTCGCAAAGTCCTCTGTGAGGATCAAGCGGAGCAGCCGTCATCTTTAACGATCGCGGAGGTCGAACAGTTGATCGCGATCTTTAATTCGGCCAATGCCTACAGAGTAGGCGATGGTGGACTTGATGTGTACGAAGATGAGGAAAAAGGTCCCTTTTTACGGGAACTTTTCGCTAAGCTTCGTGCCATCGCCGCCAAGCAGTAGTTTTTTCCCTAGATCGCTCGATAAAGAGACCGTTAGATCACGTAGCTTTCTCAAAGCTTTATACAACTGAATATGCCATGAACGCCCTCTGCAATGGGGGCGTTTTTTTTGCAAAAAAAAGCCCGCTTCAAAATGAAACGGGCTC
>PSRQ01000033.1 GCA_003176165.1 Candidatus Cerribacteria bacterium 'Amazon FNV 2010 28 9' | reverse complement strand
TTCAGCCGGACAACAGGTGCTGTAAAATGCCGGTTTACCGGAACAAAAAAACTAACTGCAGGATAAAAATGATTTGAGATGAAAGGTGATTCTACGACGAGATTATCACAATTGCAATGAAATCCGGCCCATGTAAGTAGTGGCTGTGAATTGTTAATGGGTAAAGTCCTGTCTTTATGTCTGGCAAGCAGATCATGGACAGCTTTTTTGGGAAGCATGCTAAATCCGAAAACCAGAAGCAGGAATACTGCTGAAAAATTTCTTATAAAAGTTTGCCTGGGCAATTGAATTTCTGCTCATGCAAATATATTTTTTAAATCAGGTGCGATCAAATCAGAAAACTGATTTAATTGTTAAATTGAAGGAGTAAAAATCAAAGATTTTCTATAATGCCCGCGATACCCTGGCCTCCGCCGACGCAGGCTGTTACCATACCATATTTCTTACCAAGCCTTTTCATGTCCTGAATGATCTGGATCGTCAGTTTGCAGCCGGTACATCCCAGGGGATGACCGAGGGCGATAGCGCCTCCGTTAATATTGACAATATCCGGATTGAATCCTAGTTTCCTGATCACGGCCAGCGCCTGTGAAGCAAATGCTTCATTCAGCTCTATTAAATCAATTTGCGCGAGGGACATATTTGCCAGACGCAAAGCTTTCGGAACCGCTTCTACAGGTCCGATACCCATGATTCTGGGATGAACACCTGCAGAGGCGCAGGCAACTAATCTAGCAATAGGTTTAAGGCCGAGTTTATTCATCAAATTTTCACTCATCACCATAACGAATGCTGCTCCATCACTGGTCTGCGAAGAATTTCCTGCGGTAACAGTTCCTTTGGCTGCGAATACAGGTTTCAATTTTGCCAATGCTTCGAGTGAAGTATCCGCTCTCGGACCTTCATCGGTATCAACTACAAATGATCTTTTTTGTTTCTTTCCTTTATTATCAATGTAAATCTCCTCTACTGGTATCGGAAGTATGCCTGACTTGAAATATCCATTTTTGATGGCCTGAAGTGCCTTTTGGTGTGATTGCAATGAAAATAAATCCTGGTCTTCTCGTTTTACATCAAATTCCTTTGCGACCGCTTCCGCTGTCAGTCCCATGCTCAGATAATAATCCGGTTCATCTGAAGCTATTGCATAAGAAGGTACAGTTTTCCAGCCTGCAGTCGGCACCATGCTCATGCTTTCTGTCCCGCCTGCGATGATACACTCAGCCATTCCGCTGCGGATCTTCGCGGTGGCCATCGCAATCGTCTCCAGTCCGCTTGCGCAGTAGCGGTTAACCGTCACCCCCGGCGCATGAATTCCAACGGCACGCGCCGAAATAATTCTTCCTACCTGCAGACCTTGCTCGCCCTCCGGGACAGCATTACCGACGATTACATCATCAACTACCTTTGGGTCAACCTGTGGCATGGCGGCAAGTAATTCCTTTATAACGGTGATGGCTAACTCGTCAGGCCGGTAAAAGCGGAAAAAACCACGTTTGGACTTTCCTACCGCTGTCCTGTATCCTCCGACAATATATGCTTCCTGCATAAATTTCCTTTTAGCAAATATAAATTTTTTGACAGCAGTGCACTTACACCTGAATTGCTCAGGGGCATCTGATGGCAGGTTTTTTTCACGCAGATCCGCCAGATAAAAGCAGACATAATTTTGGATCAACTGATCAACCAATCAACCAGTTGGTACGCCGATCCCCTAAACTGCTCTATATTTGCACCGTTTTATGTATAAATTCTTTCGAAACTTTCTTTTCTTATTTCCCCCCGAAGCTGTCCACCACATTACCATGAATTTGCTCTTAACAATCTGCAGATTCGGCCTCGCCAGAAGGATTCTTAATTCACTTTTTACGGTTTCTGATCCTGGTCTTGTACGGGAGATTTTTGGAATAACATTTAAAAACCCTGTTGGTTTAGGAGCCGGCTTCGACAAAAATGCAAAATACCTCATCGCGCTGGAATGCCTCGGTTTTGGTCACGTTGAAATTGGTACAGTCACACCTAAAGCCCAACCTGGAAATGAAAAACCAAGATTGTTCAGGCTGAGAAAAGATCAGGCGTTGGTGAACCGAATGGGATTTAATAACGAAGGCGCAGATCAAATTGCGAAAAGACTGGGGCACTGGAGAGAAAGGCAAAGGAAATACTTTACTCAGGGCCTTCCGATGCTGGTTGGAGGAAATATCGGAAAAAACAAATCGACGCCTAATGCTGAAGCCTGGCAGGACTATGTTTATTGCTTTCGTGCGCTAAATCAAACGGTAGACTACTTTGTCGTTAATGTAAGTTCACCTAACACACCAGGACTCAGGGCACTTCAGGAGAAGAATGCATTACGCGAGATTCTTGAGCGCGTTCAGAGCGTCAATAAGGAGCTTAATCAAAAGCCTAAACCCATACTGCTAAAAATTGCACCCGATCTGGCCGTGACTCAGATTGATGACTGTCTTGACCTCGCCAAAGAAATAAATCTCGATGGTATTGTCGCCACCAACACTACAATTGAGAGAAAGCATTTAAAAACGCCTGCCAGCAAGTTGGAAAGTATCGGAGCCGGCGGTGTGAGTGGTCTTCCACTTCAAAAGAAATCAACGGAAATTATTCGTCACCTGGCATCTTGTGGACAATACGCATTTGGCATTGTGGGTTCGGGGGGCATTTTTACAGCTGAAGATGCAATGGAAAAATTAAACGCCGGCGCTTCGCTTATCCAGGTATGGACAGGCTTCATTTATGAAGGACCATCTATCACCAGAAAAATCCTTCAGCATTTAAATCGGTAATCATTTCAGACATAAGGAGATTTTAGGGCAACCAGATATAACCTGGATCATACCAAAAATGCATAATAAGAGGTTAACGCTATGCATTACTGTGAATCCGCCAACCAAAACATATTTTTGTGACCCTAACTGGTTAAAATGAACTCATTATTTTCAGTGGATTCTCTGATCAGCCTCCTCACGCTATCTATTCTGGAGATTGTATTAGGGATTGACAATGTAATTTTTGTATCAATCCTCCTGGGAAGGTTGCCGGAGTCCAGGCATTTGCAGGCCCGAAGAATATGGATGATCGCCGGAATATTAGTCAGGTCCTTTCTCCTGCTCGGTCTGGGCTGGCTGGTCAATAACGGCACGAAAAACATCTTTACTGTTTTTGGATTTGGCTTTAACCTGAGGAATTTGATTATGCTGGCCGGCGGTCTGTTCCTATTCTATAAAACGGTAAGAGAGATTCATGCGAAATTCGACATCGTAGAACCAAGTGAAATAAAAAGAGCATCATTAGAAGGTTCATTTATTGGTATCATCAGTCAAATTATCGTGGTAGACATGGTATTTTCTTTTGACAGTATTGTCACTGCCATAGGTCTTGCACGACGTGTGCCGGTAATGATTGCGGCTGTCATCATTGCTATGATCGTCATGTTTTTTTTCGCACAAAGAATTTCGACATTCATTTACAAATATCCTACCCTCAAAATGCTGGCACTGGCTTTCCTGCTGATGGTGGGCTTCAGTTTATTCTTTGAAGGGCTGGAGCCAATCCATCATTCGCATATTGATAAGGGTTATATATATTTTGCCATGGCTTTTTCTTTTGGCGTGGAATTGTTGAACATACGCCTGAGAAAAGTTGGACAAAAGCAAATCCAGGCAAATGAAGAGAAGGATAATGACCGTCAATGATTAATCTGCATTAAGGAGAGTTAATGCCACAAGACCGGCAGTTTCTGTTCGTAATCTGTTTGGTCCAAGGCTTGCCGGAAGGAAATTATAAAGCATAGCCAGATCTATTTCTTCCAGCGTAAAATCCCCCTCCGGACCGATCAGCACTATTTGTGAATTGAGGTTGCTGTTTATAAGATCACTCAGGTGGGCCTCATGATCATCAGAAACGTAAGCAATGAATTTTTGCTGGTGCTTGAATGTTTCTAAACCTTTTCTGAGTATTATAGGTTCCTGGATTTCGGGTAGCCATGATTGTTGCGATTGGAGCATGGCACTCACCAGAATGGAATGCATCCGGTCTATCCGCAGATCCTTCTTTTCTGTTCTTTCACAAATCAGCGGAATAATTTCAGAAATCCCGATTTCGGTTGCTTTTTCCAGGAACCATTCAAACCTAGCGCTGTTTTTTATTAATGATATGCCAATGGCTAATTTTCTTTTCGGAGGAGTCAGCTGTTCAATAGAAAGATGTGAAACAGTGCATTTTTTTTTATGGGCATGCCGGATTACCGAATGGCTCAGGTTACCCTTTCCATCTGTAAGCCTGACCTCTTCTCCTGATTGCATGCGTAGCACCTGAACAATATGTCTGGAAGTCTCCTCATCCAGCACAACTTCGCCGGATAAACTGTTGAGATCAGGATAATAGAAATATGGAACTGGCATATTACAAAGATGAAATAAAATCCAAACGTTCTTTTACAGACGAAAAAATGCCCCGCAATGCGGGGCAGGGTAATTACCAACCTCAGTTATTTCATTAGAATGGGGATTCTTCGTCATCCATCGGTAAATCGTTCATCTTGCTTCCGGCCTGAATGTATAGTTTGGCTCCTCCGTCATCATCTTTGACAGGTTTCCAGTTCCCCGGGGGCAATCCGGTACTTCCAAAGTCGCCTCCATCGTCCTCCATAAATTTCTGAATATGGAGATAGGCCCTCAGTTTTATTGTCTCGAGAGCGCCATTACGGTGCTTAGCGATCCTGACATGCGTCTCTCCTTTATTGCTTTCTCCAAATTCGTTAGCCGTAATGTCATAGTATTCGGGACGATAGAGGAACATAACCATGTCCGCATCCTGTTCAATCGCACCAGATTCACGGAGATCGCTTAGCTGAGGCATCTTGTTTCCTTCTTTTCTCTTTTCTACTTCCCGGCTTAATTGAGAAAGGGCGATGATGGGCACCTGTAATTCTTTTGCCAGGGCTTTTAGGTCTCTTGATATGCGGCTAATTTCCTGCTCACGGTTGCCATTTCTGTTATCATTGGTGCCGCTCATGAGCTGCAAATAATCAATGATGATAAGCCCGACATGGTGTTTATTCTTTAACCGGCGGCATTTTGCGCGCAATTCGAAAATATTGAGCGCGGCTGTATCATCGATAAAGATTGGAGCCTGGGCGAGTCGCTGAATACCTTTCGCGTAAAGCTGCTTCATTTCGTGCTCTTCCAGTTTGCCTCGGGCAATCTTTTCAAGCCAGATTTCACTCTCAGCGGAAAGGATACGCTGAACCAGTTGGCTGGCGCTCATTTCAAGGCTGAAAACAGCAACGGGCGTGGATTTAGTTGGATGAAGCGCTGCGCTGCGGGCCAGGTTAAGTGCAAATGCCGTTTTACCCACTGAAGGCCTGGCAGCAAGGATAATAAGATCTGTGGGTTGCCAGCCATAAGTAATCCGGTCAAGGCTATTAAATCCGCTGGGAACTCCGGAAATATCTTCATTCTTATTCCTGAGGTCTTCAATCCGCTGGATGGTTTTGACCAATACCGTATCAATGCTGTCGAAATTTTTTCGCAAATGGTTATTCGTGATTTCGAATAATTTACTTTCGGCATCATCGAGTAGATCGAAAACATCCGTGCTGTCTTCATATGCATCACTTATGATTTCGCCGCTGATGCGGATCAATTCCCGCTGAATAAACTTTTGGAGAATGATCCTGGCATGCGCCTCGATATTGGCCGAAGACACCACGGTATTGGTTAGCTTGGTAATGTAATAGGGCCCGCCAATAATGTCCAGTTCTTCTTTAAGCCGCATTTCTTCGGCTACTGTCAGGATATCGATGGGCAGGCTTTTTTGTGCCAGGCTCTGCATGGCCCTGAATATGCGCTGATGCCCATCCACATAAAAGCATTCAGGTTTCAAAATTTCAACCACAGTGTCAAAGGCACTTTTTTCAAGCATCACAGCGCCCAGTACTGCTTCTTCAAGATCCTTTGCCTGCGGTGGAATTTTGCCATAAACCATGGTGCTCAGGTCCAGAGAAGAGTACCGCCTGAGTTTTCTTTCTTTGTTGAGGTTAGTAATGTCCATTATTAAGAAAACCGTGCAAAAAAATTAAAAAATATCTTAAACTGGAAGCGCCCTAGGCTTTAAATCTCAATTGAAGGTCCAAAGTCGTTTCCATTCTTTCGAAATTCCTGTCCTGCATTCATATTCAAAAAAAACAGATGTGGTATTCCAACTCTGTTTTTTTGC
>PSRQ01000064.1 GCA_003176165.1 Candidatus Cerribacteria bacterium 'Amazon FNV 2010 28 9' | reverse complement strand
ATTAAAGCGGTACGCGAGCTGGGTTCAGAGCGTCGTGAGACAGCTCGGCCTCTATCCTGTGTCAGCGTTGGATTCTTGAAGGAGCTTGTTTCTAGTACGAGAGGACCGAAATGAGGCAATCCCTAGTGTTCCTGTTGTCGCCGTCAGGCGCAGCGCAGGGTAGCTACATTGCTGTTGGATAACCGCTGAAAGCATCTAAGCGGGAAGCCGTCCCTAAGATGAAGAATCCCCATTAAACTGGTCGGAGATGACGACCTTGATAGGCAGCCGGTGTAAGCCTGGTAACAGGTTAAGCCTAGCTGTACTAATGCTTGATTGAACGTATAAAGATGGTGAAAGAACTGACGCGTTCTGCGTCAGCACGAGATGTAGGCAATTTCAAACACGCTTCACTTGTCGAGGAGCGATAGCGACGAAGATCCCTCGAAGCCCTTTGGGCGAAGGGGGATTAGAGAGTTAGGAACATGACTGAAGTTACAGCAAAATATCATGAAGTAAATGGGGCTGCAATTCAACCTTGGGAAGGAAATATTCCTGTGTTTGATCTAGCCGTATTTTCTCAATTACTTCAGGATGAGAATCGAGAAGTTTTTGATTTGAGATTTATTGATGTCGACGGTAATCTGTTAACCAAGGAAGAAGCGAAAAAAAGATTGGTTGATGAGAACGCCGAAGAGTTAAAAAGTTAAGAGCCTTTTGTTTTGGTCTTTAGAGCAGCGTGGAACGATCTCTTCCCATTCCGAACAGAGTCATCAAACGCGCTAGCGCCGACGATAATCCTCGGGCAACTGAGCGTGAAAATAGGTCAAGGCCAAAACAAAGGGCTTTTTTTATGCAAACGCGAAGTATATATCTGTGTTTGTTGGAAAAAACTCATGTTCTTCCCACCGTAGCTTCACTATATGCTTCTTCGCTCGTATATGATCAAGGATGGATGAGGAACATCTGACGTCGTTCTCTCTCTTGTTCTTGTGCACGCTCAAATCGCTTGGGATATTCCTTCAATAATTTGCAGAGAAAAATGTGGTTCATCAGGCGCATAAAAGGAATTGATGCCGCCTGGAGTTCTCTGTTTTCAGGGGAAGCTTCACACACTGATTGAACACTTTGTTTACTGGCTGTAAATTGATCAACCAATGCTTGTTTTTGACGAAGAAAGTCTTGTTCTGTCATACGAGTATCTCCTTCTTTCCATTTTCAAGTTGTTGCTTGGCGAGGTCGCTTAACTGTAGTGCGAGTTCTTTTTCTAACTGAATGATGCCTTCTGATCCAAATCGAGCACTTGCAATATGTATTTTTTCAATTGTTTCTAAAATGAGCCACTCTGCAGATTGGACAGCCTGTTCGCTCCAGCCCGTTCGTCTTTGTGTCTCTAGTGAAATGGGCATATGTGCTCTTTTCTGTAGATCAAAAAGGCAGTATAACCGTTCACACAAATGGCCTGGCATGAAAAAGGTGAGAATTTAGTAAGTTATCGTTACTACTCCCTTGTGGAAAAAAGGAGCTCTCCTAATCTTTTGAACCCTTCGACGGGGATTTGAACATATTCTCCTGTTTTTTGAGTTATTTTAGCCTGTAAAAGAGCGAGAAATTCTTTTAATTTTTTGTTCGTGTGAATTTCAATCTCGTCGAGCATATTCACGACGATAGGGGATTCAGATAGTTGATCGACAATTTCGTCAAGGTAAGCCTTTTTTGCTTCTGGTCCTTCTTTCATGTCTCTTGCATCTGCTTCGTCAAGAACGGTTTCTAACCCTCCATGAAGATAGTTTGCGCGAACGCCTTTATTGGCAAAAGCCACCGCTTGTTGGGCACTTCGTACTTCGCCATGCCAACAAAAGAAGATAACTTGAAGACGGTTGTACGCAGCTTCATGAGGAATCTCGTGTGGATACAAACCAATGGGGACGTAGTGTTGTTGTTCCTTTTTGTCTCTCCCTTGTTGTTTATCCATAAACGCTCCTTTATTTCTCACTATACCCATCTGGAAAATAAATGTCTATATGGTTGTCTTTCACCATTTACCCTGGTATACTACGCCTTATCCAAACGAAAGGGGATTTATATATCGTATGCCAAGTAAAAAAGTTAAAAAGAATGAAGAAGTCGTCTCTTCTGACGCACCTGTAGTGGAGGCCGCAAATGTCAGTGATGCACAAGCAGTTCTTGAGGAAACTCCAACAGAAAAGAAAACCGCAAAGAAAGAAAGTTCCAAAAAAGAATCCGCAAAGAAACCCATGACCATGGACGAACTCCTGGCGAGTACCGGGACCGTGATTCGTGCGCCTAAAAAAGGCAGTGTCATGTCTGGAACTGTCACAGATATCTCGCGCCGTATGGTGCAAGTCGATATTGGTGGCAAAACGGAGGGGGTCGTTGCGGATAAGGAATTTGAAGCTGCTCGCGAGTACATCGATCAACTTCACGTGGGTGACAAGATCAATGTGTACGTCGTCAGTGCGGAAAATGAGCGCGGACAGATTTTGCTTTCGCTCAAAAAAGCTGCCCAAGATCAAAAGTGGGATATTTTCAAGAAATCGCTCGAAACTGGCGAAGCACTTGAAGTACGAGGTGTGGAGCTCAATAAAGGTGGCATGATCGTCACTTCTGAAGGGATTCGTGGATTTGTCCCGACCTCGCAATTTGGCAAAGCTGTTTCATCCAACTTGGAAGAATTGCTTGGAAAAGCCTTTAAAGTCAAAGTCATCGAAGTGGACCGTACCAAAAATCGCCTCATCTTTTCAGAGCGTCACGTGAGTGAAGAGGCTCTCATGAAGCAAAAGACTGCAGTTCTGGATGCCATTAAAGTTGGTGAGATCTATACAGGAACAGTCTCTGGAATCTTGCCGTATGGAGCGTTTGTGAGTGTCACCGTTCCTCTCGAAGGGGAAAAGGCTGAAGGCAAGATCGAAGGTCTCGTCCACATCAGTGAAATCTCTTGGGAAAAGGTTGACGATCCAAATCGCTATTTGAAAACTGGCGAAGAAGTCAAGGTCAAAGTCTTGAGTATTGATGCTGCTGCAGGCAAACTCAATCTCTCGATTAAGCAGACCAATGATGATCCATGGGTAAATGCCAAAGAGAAGTACACAGAGGGAAGTGTCGTCAAGGGAACTGTCTCTCGCATCGCTTCATTTGGTGTGTTCGTGAACATCGAACCGGGTATTGATGGATTGATTCATATCAGTAAAATTATGGAGGGTGAGATGCCTATCGTTGGTGACGACATTAGCGTCACCGTCGAAAGTGTCGATCCTGCCGCTCGCCGGATGAGTTTGTCGATCACCCCGACGGAAGTCCCAATGGGATATAAGTAATCCGCCAACTGGCGGATCATCCCAAAACCCGACGTGCAACTTCGAGTATTTGGGATCTTAATGAAAGGAAACTATGTCAAAGCAACGCATGATTGTGTTTGATGATTACATGTTGGTTGATCCAGAAATCATCTGGAGTGCCATCCAGGAAGCCAATGGCGACTGGAAGAAAGTGCAGGAAGACCTGCGAGCCTACCTTGAGGCAGTCCAAGGAATGACAAAAGAGTAAAAAATAAAAAAACCCGTTCTCCAGAAGAGGCGGGTTTTTTGTTTGGGAAGGGAACTATATGACCAAAAAAGAAACCCTTGACAAGGTGAATGCAAACATGAAGGTTGCCGTAAAAATACGGCAAACGCTTGATGCTCAGCGAAGAGAAAGAAACGAGGATGTGCAAAATAAAGAAAACCTCGCTGCGATTAATGTGAACACATTTGGATGTATGGATGGACGAAAAATCATCTTTAAATCCCGCAAAAATGAAGGTCAATGGGTGACTGTGACAGATCAAAAAGCAGCTGTGGAAGTCGTAGAACCCCATGTGCCAGGAGCAGGGCTTGGATTTATTGCTGTGTTGGAACAAGTGGCTCACCTGCCTCAGGATGGAATTGGTGGGGCTATTGAAGTAGCCGAAGCAGCCTTCAAAACACTTGGGATGGAACCGCAATTCCATATCGATAACAAGCATGGTGATTTTTCCGTTGAAGGGAAAACAGACAAAGAGATCTTTGCGTTTATTGAAACTCATGTTGAAGGGTGCGGCTTTGCTGCCCTCATTTGGGGTAAAGAAGGAGCGGTGGCTCTGCTTCACAAGCTCATCCAGCGGGGTTGGATTGTTGAGATGCTTGGGGGTGAGCATGGAGAAGAAAAAGCTCTGGAAATCGAGAGTGGGGGCAAAGCTATCGATACAGCGAAGGCTACAGAAGCACATGCTCAGCGCTTTACGTTTAATAAAAAAGAAACACAGCGAGCATTGGAAGCAATGGAACGTGGAGAGACCTTTGTGGCTGACTCGATGCGTTGGTTTACACAAAAATTTGCAGACATTGCGTTGGCTTTGCGCAAAATCGATACGGTTTCATCTGTTCGAGCATAGATGACTCTATCCCATATCTCTTTGTTGACCTGATTATGAGAAGTGGTATACTACTTTTTTGGCCAAGTAGCCCTGGATTGTTCCTCGAGCAGAATCTTTGTGATAGTACTTCTTGAGTACGCGTTCCAATTTTCATATAGTAGAAAGTGAACATGTTTCGCCGATTGGTGAAGCTGTTGCTATTGATATGCATGGGCACAAAAAATTGACACTCACCCAACAATTACTTTTGGCTTTTGGAGCCCTGGGGGTCGTGTACGGTGATATTGGAACCTCCCCATTGTATGCCATTAAAGAAATCTTTTTTGGCCATGCGAAGCTTGCTGTTAACCCAACTACTGTCATTGGTGTAACGAGTATCGTTTTTTGGGCATTGACCCTTATTGTTACTGTTAAATATGTCTTTTTGGTGCTGCGCGCTGACAACGATGGTGAAGGCGGAGTCTTTGCTCTCTATGGATTACTGGAAAACCTTAAGCTCCCAGGGATTGCTCTCTTGACTGCGTTGCTTATTCTCGCTGCAGGATTGCTCTTTGGCGATGGCGTTATTACTCCGGCAATTAGCGTCATTTCGGCGGTGGAAGGAGCCCAGGTCGCTGCTCCTGCGTTAGGTCAATTTGTCATACCTATCACGATCGTCATCTTGACTGGGCTCTTTTTCATTCAGCGTAAAGGAACCGATCAAATAGGCAAACTTTTTGGTCCGATCATCGCCATCTGGTTTATCTCCATTGCTGTTTTAGGAGGAGGGTACATTGTGCAGTTCCCTCAGATCTTGGTGGCACTCAACCCACTCTATGCAGTTTCGTTCCTGCTGCATACTCCTTTTCACACCACTTTGTTAATCTTAGGCTCGGTCATGCTGGTCGTTACGGGTGGTGAAGCGATGTACGCTGATATGGGACATTTTGGACGTAGCGCCATTCGTATTAGCTGGTTTGGATTGACATATATTGCACTTCTATTGAGCTATTTTGGACAAGGAGCCTTTTTACTTTCTGGAAAAGCAATCATTGCAGAAAACATTTTCTACAGTATGGTGCCATCGATGTTCCTCATTCCCATGATCATTTTGGCGACACTAGCCACGATTATTGCTTCCCAAGCACTCATTACAGGGGCATTTTCTCTGGCCTCGCAGGCAGTTGGATTGGGATTATTCCCGTTGCTCAAACGCATTAACACACATGCTGCGCATGCCGGTCAGATCTATTTGCCCATGGTGAACTGGTCCCTTTATGTAGGTTGTGTCCTGTTGGTATTGATGTTTAAGAACAGTACAAACCTCGCTGCCGCATATGGATTGGCAGTCTCTGGTGTGATGTTGGTCACGACGCTCTCGATGATTGTGATTTCACAAAAATTTTGGAAATGGAACCAATGGTTATCCCTCTCTATATTCTTGCCATTGGCGGCCATTGATTTTGTCTTCTTGTCAGCCAACTCGCTCAAAATTTTCCAGGGTGGATATGTTCCGTTGCTGATCGGACTTGCGATTCTATTTACCATGCAGACTTGGCGTTGGGGACGTAAGATCGTTGCTCGTACGTATGCGCAGATTCCATCGATGACGATCAAAGAACTTGTTGCGATTAAAAAACAACAAACACAATTCTTGCCACGACCAATTGTTATCATGACACCGGAATTTGTGAGCAAAAAAACAGATAAAGTGCCGTTCTTGGAAGAAATCTTTTGGGAACGCTACGGTATGATGCCCAAACACTTGCTCTTCATCAATGTCTCGATGGAAGATGAGCCATATTGTTACGAAGGACGCTACGAAGTTACTAAATTTTATGAAGATGAGCAAAAGGGAAGTATCATCTCCGTCCTGGTTCGGTTTGGCTTTATGGAAGATCCAAATGTGGAGGATGTGTTGGAAGGCGTGGCAGCTCACGAGCATATCAACATTGACCAAGATCCAGAGCACTGGCAAGTTCACATCGCACAGGAGCGTATTTTCCTCATCAATACAAAAGGCTTTTTATATCGCATGCGCTTTTACTTTTTCCGCCTACTGCTTCGCAATGCCACCACGTTTGATCATTACTTGAAACTGGGCAAGCGTGTCCGTTTGTCAATTGAATCGATCCCTGTGCGTTTTGAAGAGAAAAAGTAAATTATTGGCGCCGATTTTTTCCAAATCCTGCAATGTATCCGGGGATACCATCCTGAAAATCCTTGTTTGTAAACGGATAGGCTTCCTTTACGAGGAGCAGGTCACTTTTTTGTTGCTCTTGTTGTTGATCTCCAATAAACAACGTTCTAAATCCATGTAAATCTGAAAAGAAATCTTTTCCGCGCAGAAGTGTTCCATCTTGTCCAAATTCATATTGAGCGTATCCTCCATCCTTTTGGGTAAAGGAAAGAAGAAACATTTTATTTTGTTGGTTATTGGAAAGAGCGATGTATTCACTGTATCCGAGTAGTGTATTGCCTTTAGAAGTAGAAATGACCTGAGGATTTTGGTCATAATCAAAAAGAACAGAAAGCGTTACATTTTTCCCAAGTTGTGTCCCGAGTGTGTGTATAAATGCATCACCGGCAGCAAGTGATTGAGATGAATCAGATGCATCGGAACGGAAGTTTTCGGAACTAAGAATTTCTTGATCTCCTTTTGAAATCCGCACGCTCATATGAAGTGTCCCATTGCGCTGTGTTTCATCAAGATGAGTGAAACTCGTGATCGTAACGTCTGCGTCACAAACTGTGCGCTGAGTTTCATTTTCCTCAAATTGGCACGTACTGTGATCCCCATCTGTCCAGCTTTGCGTGTGAGGTGTTTGATGTTCCAGAGCAGCGGCACCTGTGGTGAAGGTAATGAGGGCGATACACATGATGCCAGTCGCAGTGAGCCAACGAGGAAGGTAATGTCTTTTTTGTTCGGGAGCAGTGGAAAGAAATTTTTCTCTTTTCCTAAAGGTTTCAATCTGTGTATGTGCACGGGAAAAAAGAGATCTTTCTCTTCGAAGGGGGACGCTCTTGAAGTGGCGCTCTCTGCTTGTCATATGGAATGCCTGGATTATAGCATATTTCTTCTTACGAAAAATTGTCCTGGGGGGATCGTACGATCTGTGATACAGTGGGGCATATGGCGAAACCAACGACCGTCTATGTTTGTCAAAACTGTGGGTATTCCTCACCCAAGTGGTTAGGACAGTGTCCTGAGTGTGGACAGTGGAATAGCATGGAAGAAGAAATAAGTCAGGGAACAGGATATAGGGGACAGGGAGTAGGAAAGAAACAGATCACAGGGCAAACTGTTCGATTGTCAGAGGTAAAAGCATATGACAAAGCAATAGTGCGAGTGGGGACAGGAATGGAAGAGTTTGATCGAGTGCTGGGAGGAGGAATTGTCCCTGGAGAAGTGGTCCTCATTGGAGGTGAGCCAGGGATTGGAAAGAGTACACTTCTTACTCAATTAGTTTTAAATCTCTCAAGCACATCAAGCGCCATTTTGTACGTAGCCGGCGAAGAAAGCCCTGAGCAGATCACAATGCGTATTGGTCGCATGAGTTCGAGGGTTCAGGGTACAGAGGATAGTGAACAGTGGAGAGAGCATATTGTCTTCTGCACGTCCACTGACGTGGATGAGGTGATTGCAACAGCGCAGCAAGAGAAGCCAACGCTGCTCATTATCGATAGTATTCAAACGATGACGACTGGTGATTTGACCGGAACGGCTGGCTCGATCGGACAGTTGAAAGAGTGTACCGAGCGATTGACGCGCATTGCCAAATCCATGCATATCCCGACATTCTTAGTTGGTCACGTCACGAAAGAGGGGACGATTGCGGGACCCAAAGTGCTTGAACATGTGGTGGATGCTGTACTGGAACTATCTGGTGAACGTACTGGACAATTTCGGTTGCTACGCGCCATCAAAAATCGTTTCGGCGCGACGGATGAAGTGGGTGTGTTTCATTTAACAGATGGAGGTATTGAGGAAGTGAAAAACCCATCCGCGCTTTTCTTGGAAGAGCGTGTAGATGGGACGGCCGGATCATGTCTTGCCTGTGTCATCGAAGGGACACGGCCGATCCTCATCGAGATTCAAGCGCTGGTGGTCGAGAGCCAATTGGCAATTCCGCGCCGCGTTGCGCGTGGTGTCGCACTGCCACGCATTCAACTGATCGCGGCGGTATTACAAAAACACTGTGGAATTCCTTTGGGAACTGCTGATATTTTTGTCAACGTCGCAGGAGGATTCACAATCACCGAACCAGCTGTCGATCTAGCGATCGCCTTGGCAATTGCCTCTTCACAAAAAAACGTTCCCATTTCTGCGGCAAGTGTATGTATTGGTGAGGTAGGGCTCTTGGGCGAAGTGCGCAAAGTGAGCTTGTTGGACAAGCGAGTCAATGAAGCCAAGCGTCTTGGATATACTACTGTTATTTCTGCACAAACCAGTAGCGCTCTTCGCACGATCCTTCAATCCATGTTTGGAAAGAAATCAAGCCACTGAGAAGTTGTGTTCGAGAAGACTCAACCGTTTTTCATGAGATTCTAACTGATCACTGTGTTCGCATTGGCGATAGGAAAGAATCGTTGATTCCTGCTGATATGAGTGCATTTGGCCTAACATTTCCACCATCATGTCTTTAATTTCTTGGAGATCCTGCTTTGTTGCTACATTTTTCATCGC
The DNA here is from genome assembly GCA_003176165.1 of Candidatus Cerribacteria bacterium 'Amazon FNV 2010 28 9'. GTDB lineage: Bacteria > Patescibacteriota > Microgenomatia > UBA1400 > UBA12028 > PSRQ01. The sequence goes on along the minus strand of PSRQ01000064.1, from coordinate 8,085 downwards.
CTCATAAAAGGTCTCGATGGATACATACATTGATTCAAGGTACTGCTTATCTGCTTTGGACAACATATGTTCATCCTACTCGTTTTAACTCTGTCCAACAAATAAATAGTGCTGTCTTTTTTTCGTTTTCATCTGTATGAATAAACGATGAGTTACGTAAGAAACGTGCTGAGTCACTGTGGATAAATTTACAAATCTCTTCTGAAATTGTGTTGAAATTATTAGTATGGGACATGTATGATTTTGTGAAAAGTTTGCTATAGGATTGACAAGGATAACCGCTGTGTTATAGAATCGGCGCACAAGGCAAGATACTGGAGAAGATGAGTGACTAGAGGGTAGAAGATAGGAATGGAAATTTTTTTGCTCACCAGTTGTTGATGAATTCGAAGTGATAACGCAAAAAGAAGAAAAATAAGCAACAAAAAAGCATTACTACCGCTGACTTGGGAAAGACACGAATAGCAATGCCTTTTGAATGGAGATACCCCTTCAAAAACTAAGGAAGAAGGAGTGTCTCTTTGTATGTAAACGTACCAGAACGGTAGAGAACTGTCAAATTTATTCGGTGTTTGTTTGTGAAGGGAAATACACTATGGCAGCAAAAGATACATTACGATCAATTGGGTACATCGCCGGAAGTGTTACATTGGCAGGAGCATGCGGCCTTTCTGGGTATTTAGCATCTGAGGTTCGACATAGCAACGAAAAAATTGATGAGCAATCGACACGTATTGCGCTTCTTTCTGTGGGGAACACGGCAACCGATACGCTGGTCCCTTCGTTGACACCAAGTGTGGATGCATCACAAACGCAAGACGCACAAGGTACAGCCATTCAACAGGAATTAAATAAGGTTGCAACACTTGCGGAGGCTACCACCGAAGCGGTAGCTTCCAAAACACCTTCTGTGTCCCAAACACCGGAACCAACACTCACATATACACTTACCTTGAGCCCGACAGGAAGACCGACATTGGTTTTGACAAATACTCCTGAGCCAAGTTTGACTCCAGTTCCTGCGACGAATACGGCAACATTGACACCCACTCCTGATGCAAATCAGACAGGAACGGCTGTGTATGAAGATATGAGTACGCAAGCGGTTGATCCCTCACAGGGATTAAATCCAAAAACAGATAAAAATCCCCGTTTAGCTGATGCTAACCAACTCAAACAACCTGGAGTTTCAGATCAGAGTTGGATGAACATTTTGTACACCCTTGATGGTGATCCGACAACCAGTGACAACGTGTTTGCCGTGAGTTTGCGCACCATTCCAACTTCTCCTGATCAGCTGGGTCGTCCTGGTCAAACAGGTATTGAAAACATGAGATTGGGGCATGACAAAGCCTCCAACGTGCAGTACTACACGGTCAGTACTATTCTGGAGAATCCAGATGCTCCAGCCGGAGTGTTGCTTACTACGAGTGCCGATGGAAAACGCATCATGGGTGGGGTCATTGGAGACCTGCGTGCTGCCAGTTTTTGGTCAGCATTTGGCGAAGTGGTCAGTCAAGATACGACTGGAAAAACAGCGAAACGACGCATCAGTGATTTGTTGTTAGACGATACATTTGTCGCAAAAGTGATGAATGCGCAGTCAGCATTGCTGGGGCGAGACATTCAAAAATTTACTGGAACTGATGTCCTTCCATTTGAATACGATCTTTCTCACTTTGGTGCAGATCAACAAGTGGTTCTGAAAAAAGCATTTGCTGGGCAAAATGCCTTCCAAACATGTGAGCAAAAAGTCAGTGTATACAGTGGCAAAGGAAGCCGAGGCGAAAACGGTGTCATCGTGGCCCCACTCACCACTCACGCAAAAGATGAGCCAAAACTTCTCACATCGGCAGATACCGCCCAAGAAGTGTTCTTTGTTCCCTTTACAACCATGATGAAAGATAAATACGGACAAGCAATCACTCCTGTCTCAGGAGCAGCGATCGCGACCGATCGTGATTTTGCTTGGGAATCGACCATTGCCAATGGTGATGTGGCAGCATTCATCGCCATCATTGAACAAAATTGGGCATCGGAAGATTTCCTTATCCCGTGTGCGTCTACTGCGACAGGGTTGAAAGTGGTCAAAACACCAGAAAACACGTTGACGGTGGTTCCTTCATTCCAACCTGATACGACACCATTCACGCCTGTAGGGCCAACAAAGACTCCACAAAAGGATACACCGACTCCTCCGAAAGTCACCAATACAGCAACTCCTGTGGAAACCACACCACCTCCATCGGTGACTCCTGTTAAACCGAATCCTGCGACAAGCGCACCAACTGCTACTCAAGGGGTAGGAAAACAAACATTGGTCCCCGCTACATCCGCACCAGCTATAACACAAGTTGCTGCAACTGAAGTACCGCCACCACAAGTATCGTCACCAACATCAGCTAGATAAAAGGAACAGATATGAAAAAAATACATCTTATTCTTCTTTCGATTCTAAGTATTTTCTCTGTTCTGGGTGTGATTTTTGCATTTTCACAAACTAATTTGAAAGCACATGCTGAAGGTGCTGATGTGGTACTTGATGCTGGGCTAGGTGTAGACACAACAAATGTCCGACCTGGTCAAGACTTTTTATACACTGTCACAATCAAAAATATTGCGTCAAGTTCTGCAAATAACATTAACATTTTCCCCAACTTGTCCAATCAAGTGTCGTACAAAAATGGGACGGCATCGCTGAATGTTGAGGGACAAAAATTTCCAATAGCTGATAGTTGGGCCACAACTGGAGCAAATATTGGAAATCTGGATCCAGGGCAAACGGCATACTTCTTCTTTACAGGAACGATGAGTACTACCGCAACCGTGGGTTCGTCTGTCGAGTCAGGTGTCAACATCAAAGCAGATGGATATGATTGGTTCAATCGAGCCGTTTCTGTCACTGTTATCTCTGCAGATTTAACAACCACACTAAAAGGTGGTGATTTCCTCAAAGTTGCAAACACAACAAAATCCACGGGTTGGCAAGACCAATCAGTATCAGCAGATCCAGGTGATGTTATCGAATACGACATGTACATCACAAATACAGGAACTGTTGATGCACAAAATGTGCATATTCTTGCTACTCTCCCTGGTCAGGATAAACAGGGAACGGTGTTGCATCCAAGTGTCACATTGTCTGCAGACAATGCAGCATCGATCACGGATGACGTAACGGTCAATGTTTCTGCTCCAACATGGTTGGTATTCCGTACAGGACATTCAAAGAAATTTGGAGATACAGGTCTCTATGACTGCACTCCTGATCCAAGTGATCCTCAAGGTGGTTGCCCAATCCCAGAGACGTTCTATTGGTCACCGATGAATATTGGGACTGTGCATCCAGGAGAAACAAAGACGATCCAGATTATTTTCAAGTCTGATTTGGTGAACATTCAAGCATCTCCATCTCCTTCGCCGAGTCCGTCTCCATCCCCGAGTCCATCACCCAGTCCCTCACCGTCACCAACACCCACGCCGACCCCGACTCCAAGTGTGACACCCACACCAACTCCGTCCACGACCCCGAGTCCTACACCAATCACGTGCAACATGAGTTGCAACCAAGATAGTGATTGTAATGATACTAACTACATTTGCTACGGGAGTGACCAAAAGACATGTCGTTTGCGCGCCAACCCAAACAACCCACAGTGTCAGTATGAAGGTGGATTTATCGTCCGCAAGTACTTTGACCACAATGGCAATGGCATCCAAGATCCTGAGGATGAAGGATTGTCATGGCAATTCACATGGGATCAAAACGGCGATGGCAATTGGCAACTCTATGACACCTTCGCAACCAGCAATGGTGAAGGTGGACGGGTGAGTTTGCCAGATGGTACACAAGTACGCATCCGCGAAATCGGCAAGGATGGATGGAATTCAACCACACCATCAGAAGTGGATATTACGATTCGTACTGGGCAAACCCAAACCATCGTCTTTGGAAACTGGCAAGGGAAACCAGTGGTGACCACCCCACCTCCAGTGACGACGTTGCCAAAATCAGGAAGTAACCTCGAAGTTGGTGTCGCGCTCTCAGTGATCATTGGAGTGATGGGAATTGCGATCAAAGCACTCGCACTGTAATGCCGGTGGGAGTTGATTAAACAAAAGAATGGACATCTGCCCTATGTCTACATTGTTGATTGGATCAGCGGATGAAAACGTACGCGCCAAGATTCTCTCGAATACTGACGATGTACCAGTTTTTGCTGCTGCACTACGAGCGAAGGTGAACGACAAGCGTGTTCACATCACGACTTCAAATTTAAAATTGGTACAAAAAAAAGTGGCACCTGGTGAGGTGAGTGGAGATCCGAGAAGCGGGCAGACTCTCGAGTCTCCACAGACTTCATCGGGGTATGAGGGACAGGGGATGGGGGATAGGGAAATGCGATTTGTACCCAATACCCTGTATTCTGTACCCTTTCTTCACGAAGACCCATCTCTCGTTCGTTCCTCCATCGTTTCAGATTCGGTTCATGCGTTTTTGCGGGGAACATACATTCCCACCAACATTTTTTCTGTTCCAAAAATTACCGTCTCACCTGTATCTCTTTCATTGCAACAAGAGAGTAAAAGTGGGTTAGTTGATGTTGCGGTAGCGGCAAGAAGTAGAAAAAGTTGGGTGCGTGAAATGATAGGAGCGGTTCGTTGGAAAGTGCTTTTACTCCGAAACAAAAATTTCAAATTTCAATCCGTCAGCCGACGGACAAATTTCAAGCAATGTCCAAAAAAATTGCAAGTAAAAAGCTCACCATTTTTTGCCAATTTTTTGCAGATGCCATTTACAGCGAGCTCTTTTTTCTTTTTTAAGATTTCAAATCTTCGAAATGTCGTTTTGAGCGCAATTGATACTTTGCGTTTGTCATTCCTGCGAAGGCAGGAATCTAGTTCCTTTTTAAATAATCTTGCTACCTGGATTCCGTATCCCTCACGTCACCTCATTGGCGACTTGAGCGTACGGAATGACAAGAAAAAACGGATTCACAAAAAGAAAACAAAAATTCAATTTCCGACAATACAGCTTCCAACGTTGGTATTCCCTCATGTGCGATTGCTGAGGTTGACGCTTCGCCTCTCTTCTCTGGCTCGTTGGCACTCGCTAGAGTTTCTCCCCAATACTTTGGGGAGAAAGAAGTTGTTTCATACTCCATTGTGGTATGTCGGGCAGGTGATGACGATTGGGGCGATCGTGATGCTTTTGATGACTGTAGGCCCCATCATTCGTCTCCAAGGCCAAGAGTGGTGGCAAGATTTGCGCGTGCAACTGACGGGGAACGCACAAGAGCCAGCGATCCGCGAAAATTTTGTTGACGTCATGCGCCCACCAGATTCGCCGCCGCCAGAAGATAAACAATTTCAAATCTTGGTTCCCAAACTTGGCATCAATGCCAAAGTCATTCCCAATGTCGACGCGAGTGATGAAAAAGCATATGCGCAAGCGCTCAAGCATGGAGTCGCGCATGCGGCTGGTTCCAACCTTCCCGGCGAGACCAACACACCCAATCGCACGGTCTACATTTTCGGTCATTCCACGGATGGGCCGTGGGATATCACCAAGTACAACGCCCTCTTTTACAGCCTCAAAGATTTGGCCGTAGGGGACAAGATCATCATTTGGTTTTGGGGCAAAGAATATGACTATTCAGTCGTTAAAACCGTGAAGATCGACCCAAGCGATATTTCATACTTGCAACCACAAACGCAAAAAGACCAATTGATCTTACAGACATGTTGGCCACCTGGGACGGTGTTTAAACGATTGTTAGTTATTGCGGACCCTGTCAGTAGTACATGAGGGACCATCTTTTCTTTTCAAAAAAAGAGCGGTACACTACGCCTCTATGAAAAAAGAAGGACACAGTGCAGGACCCCAAGCAAAAGAAGCGATGCATAGAGAGCAGTCGCTGCGGGCTGCAGCGAAACGACAAGTTCGCGATGCCTTTCGCCAACATGGCGGCATTTGTCCCTTTAAAGAAATTGCAATTGATGTTTTAGAAAAAGATAGAGCATTGCTTCGTGAAGCATATGATCAGGTAGTGCAGGAGGCCGAGCAATTGGCAGAGTTTGCTCGGTGTCGTCACCTTATCCCGAGAATGCTGAAGCAACGTATCCTTTCTAAAGCAGATTTAGCGCGAAGTCTAGGTATTGATCCGGAGTGTTCTCCACTGACGCCTGCATATCAAGGGTTTTGCGAAGCGCTGAACAATTTACGAGAAAGAGAAGTGGTGGACGTGGCGATGGACGCGCAAGGGAATGATTTTGTCTATTACTTGGTTGATGAAGTCCAGGCGCTAGAGCGACAGGGATTATTACACATCGAGCCGACGCATCAAATACAGGGACTTTCTACTTCACGATCGCTCTTAGAGCTGGCTGACTTAGATCAAAGTTATCTGCAAACGCAACGCCGCCGCAAACGTGGGTAAACAACAGTCTTTCAAACTAGTTTTTGCAAAAAAAATGCCCGAAGCGTATAAGACGCCTCGGGCGAAAAATCAGGCTCGTCGGGATGGGGTTGCAAAGAATCGTACCAAGCCCAGGAGTATTGCTGCGCCCACAAGGGCGACGAGCAGACCTCCAAAGCTCAAGGGTACTGAACCTGGGGCAATAGTGGTGAAAATAAATCCACCAATCAGCGCCCCGATGATCCCCACCACGATATCGAGTAATAGACCGACAGCTGACGGCAGCACCATTGCTGCCACCCATCCACACACCGCGCCTTCGATAATCCAGGCAAGCCATGAAAAGCTATCCATGGTTTTCCATCCTTACGATAGCAGAAGAGTTGAATTAAACCGCCTCTGCTCGGTCATGTAAGAGAATACACCAGATACAGTAAAAAGTCAATGATTATGGGATGTTAATGCCTCAATTTGACAAATAGAAGGAAGGGAGCGATAATACTCATATCTTCGTTTGATTTTTTGCCCGCAGTTTGTTTACGAAATTTGCACAAAACGCATGACATTTCAAACCGTATATATTCATTATTTATCCCAAGTTTTTTGGGAAGTATAAAGGAGCTTCCATGTCAGACGACATGCAATCACAAACCCCCACCTCTTCAGTACGCATTGAAGATATTGTTGGCTCTTCAGCCGCAAAAGCAACCCCGCAAATCCCCGTGGAACCAATTACTCGTAGCCCTCGTCCATTGTCCAATGCCAATCGTGGCCCGCGGATGCGCCGTGGTGGGAACAACAACCGCCGCTTTGACAGGCGTAGTGATAACAATGAGATGGATAACGAGCGCGCGATGGAGTACAACCCAAATCGCATGATCGATCCCAATCGTGCCATGGAATTTGGTGGAGAGGTTGATGGCCGTATGTTGCCAGATGCTGGCGTCGCCAGTGAGATGATCAAAGGTGTCTTGGATACGAGTGCCGACGGGCATGGAGTGCTGCGTCCTTACTTTGGTCCCAGTGATCACGATGCATATATCAGTACCTCACAAATTCGACGCTTTGGGCTGCGTCCTGGAGACATGATCGAAGGGCCAGCGCGTATCCCCAAGGAGAACGAGCGCTATTGGGGACTCCTCAAAGTCGACAAAGTCAACGGAGTTCCAACCGAAGAGCTCAAACAGCGCGTCAAGTTTTCACATTTAACTCCTGTGTTCCCAAATGAGCAATTGGTGTTGGAAACCAGTCCTGATGTGTTGGCAACACGCCTCATCGATTTGACTGCCCCGATTGGTAAGGGACAGCGTGGGATGATCGTCTCGCCTCCAAAAGCGGGAAAAACGACGACGATGAAAGAAGTGGCCACTGGTATTGCTGCCAATTATCCCAATGTCCATTTGATGGCTGTGCTCATCGGTGAGCGTCCAGAAGAAGTCACCGATATTCGCCGCCATATCGACAAAATTACCAACGGCAAGGGTGAGACCGCGGCCAGCAACTTTGATGAACCACCAGAAGATCAAGTTCGCGTCGGAGAGTTAGCCGTCGAGCGCGCCAAGCGTCTCGTCGAACTAGGGCATGATGTGTTTATCTTGCTTGACTCGATTACCAGACTCGCACGTGCTTACAACCTCGCCATCCCAACCTCTGGTCGTACGCTCTC
>PSRQ01000048.1 GCA_003176165.1 Candidatus Cerribacteria bacterium 'Amazon FNV 2010 28 9' | reverse complement strand
CTACGTACAACCGCAGAGTCCACCCACGGTTACACCTATCCCTGTGGTGAATAACCCGCCCACCAATCCACCGCCTGCAAATACGACTGATGCATCGCGGTGTTGGGTGGACTTGTTTGATATTTCACCCAATCCACCATATCAAGGTGGCATTCTGCTTACGATCCACGGCAGATCGTCGCGTTGCGATAATGGGCATCTTCCGAGAGCGTACAAATTCACTCAGAATGGAAGCCAATGGGGAGATGAGGAGCAAGGAGGCGAAGGAACTATCCAAATGATCCTTCTCTATGATGGGAACTATCAAATCTGCTTCCTCGTTGCTTCTGAAGGTGACAATACATGGAGTTATACGCCCCCTGAATGCAAAACTGTTCAGGTTGGGACAGGTAATAGCCCTCAACCACAAGGAACTTGGCAACCGCCAACTGATGGAGCGTCTTGTCCACAAGCACGCCAAAAAGACAGAAACGGAAACCTCACGGGTGGTTTTGACATAATCACCGTTGCCTACTGTTGGGGGTATGGGAATGCCCACAATGATACAGGCAAGTGGGATGGTTGGGTTATGGATGGCAATGGCAAAACTCCATTGAATCTAGGACCTGGGAATTTTGATAGCCTGTGCCAAGCAGTATATGGGAGTGGGTGGACCGCTTACCATAAAGGCGATGGCGCTGGTGACATCATCTGTGACTACACGATGGGTGAGGGTAATTTTTGGGGATGTGGCTATGGTACATCTTGTACCACCAGCGTTCCCCAGCCGACAATTCCTCCAAATGTCCCAAAACCGTCTGGCGGAACAACTGTCTGTCCTGATGCGCCGACTAGTATTATGGTGGGAATTACCCATGGTCGTTCTACGTTGGGAGGCGCTCCTTTGAAGCTACACTCTTCTCCCGGTGGTTCGCAAATTGGAACCATTCAAAATGGTCAAGAATTTGACATCATCGATGGTCCACAATGCGCGAATCAAACGGTGTGGTGGAAGATCAAGACTTCTAATGGAAATATTGGGTGGGTGGCTGAAGGCGATACGACCAGCCAATACATTGAGCCGTATGGAACGCAACCTCAGCCACAGATAGGCGATGTCCTTACTTGTGATGGTTTGGCAGATAATAACTCAGATGGAGGTGGTATTATCCCAAAAGCGTACGCAGCAGAACCTCCTCAATGTACGGATTATGTTCGGAGTGTCTATACACAGTTGCGACATTATTGTCCCACTGTCGCAGGTGCAGCTGGAGGATGGGCTGATTTAGCACGAGCCGCTAATTGTGGACTCAGTGTTAATCCGCAACAATCTGGTGGTATCCCGAACCGCTATGACATTCAGGTCGGAGATATTGTAGTTTGGGCACCACAGTGTGGCCAAACAAAAGAACAAGCGGGTGATTCCGGACACGTCGCTATTGTGACAAGTGTTGCTCTCGATACTCAAGGTGACGGTCCAGGGTATATGGATCGTATTACAGTGGAGGAAGCAAACTGGAACGGAAGCACGGCTGCTCATACGAGCCGGACGCTTTTAGTCGACATTTGCTTGAGTTTCATCCACGTTCCATCCTATATGCATTAAATCGTCTTCACAGTATAGATTTGTGGGGTCTTATCCAAGACCCCACAAATATTGTAATTATCGTGACTGGTATATAATTACCATATGAAAGTTGCTAACACATACAAGAGAGTGATTTTCCTTACTATTTGCATACTGGTCGGTTTAGTTGCCCTCTTAGGAATTCGTCAGTTTTTAAAAAGCAAAAACATCGAGACAAATGCTTCAATTCAGAATCTTCAAAATCAAAATAGTTCAGCTAAACAATACTCTGAACAACTGACTTGGATCGTATATAACCAGCAATACGACCAAACACAGATTTCTATGGAAATTCCATTCCCGGGTCCTTATTGTGATTGTTTTGATAGTACAGGTGGACTTTCAGGAGTTTCACTTAACCAAGTTGAAGGAGGATTTTTTACGAACCAAGATTCACCCTCAACGAGACATTGGCTAATAGTGAGTGGATTATTTACTCCGGGTCATTTTTTTCAAACAATGACATGGGGAGTTCCAATTGGGAACTTTTACTCACAACTATCACAAATAGGTATAGAGAAACAAGGGACTTTTACCGATGAAAAAGGAGTGAAGACTGTGGTAGTTCATCTTCAAAACAAAATCATCGATGGTACGACGTTTTTTATCTTTAAGACAGATCTCAATGTTTCTAATTTTGGTCAAATGAGTCGTGAGTTTGCCATTTTCAAGCATAGATCAGATGTTGGCTATATCTCATTTGAATATGACCGGAAACTAACACTTTACAGTGAAGTATTTGATCATATGTTACAAACGTTCTCTTTTTCCAAAAAAGGAGGAACGACATATGAACAAGAAAAAGCGAACCTACTTAGGTAGCAATTTCTTGTTAAGCATTTCACGTATGAGAGATAACTGCTTGTCTCATTTCCTCTATTGCGGGGAGCAAAGTAAAACGTATAGTGAGGAGAGGATGGGGGTAAGCTAAACAGCAAAGTTCAATAAGGCTTTTGCGTTCGTGAAGTAAAACTCAGGATATGGAGTTACTTCTGCCCAGTTTATTGTTCTATAATCATCCCACGGAGCGAGCTGTATACTTACGTATGTGCAGAAATATCAAAACCCTCTTTAATTTTGTGCCGCCTGCAACGAATGAAGAGATTCACGCCGCGTCACTGCAGTTTGTAAGAAAAATTTCCGGTTTTAATAAACCTTCAAACATAAACGAAAAGGTTTTTAATCAAGCAGTGAAAGAAGTAAGTTTAGCGACTGGCAAATTAATGGATTCGCTTATCACAAATGCAGCACCTCATGATCGAGAAGTGGAAGCACAACGCGCACACAAGCGAGCGAAGCAACGTTTTAGTAATAAATAGTTCTATTTGCTGATTTGGTAAAATAACGCTGATGACTTTCTCCACCGTAATTAAAATTCTGGGCAGTAATCCCTATGTTGCTCCACCGACAGAAGTCCTGCACGTTATTTTCCAGCAAGCGAAAAAAAAGACGAGTCCGATTTCAGTAAAAGGGAAATTAAATGGAGCTCCATTTCAAAAATCTCTTGTCCGTTATCAAGGTGAGTGGAGATTATATATTAATGGTCAGATGGCCAAAAACTCGAAATTACCTTTTAAAGGTAGTGTGGTGAATGTGGTGGGGCAAAAGGTAGTGATTGAGTTACTGTTTGACCAAAATCCCCCTATGTATGAAATAGTTCCTGCGTTAAAAGCAGAACTTGATAAAAATGAACAAGCCAAAAAAGCTTTTGAACACTTACCTAGAGGGAGGAAAAAAGAAATTTGTCGCTATTTAGGTTCATTAAAGAGTAAAGATGCTGTGGATCGGAATGTTACGCGAGTTATTCATCATCTTCTCGGGGAAAAAACTGACGCTCTGTATGCGCTCATGCACAGGAAAAAAGAGGATGCTCTGAGGGGATAAAGCAGTGCTTTATCCCCTCCATGGCTGGGAGTACGTTAGGATTTGAACTGATCTTATTCAAGTAAATAGGTTTGAGTTTTTTATACCTGGCGTTAAGAATAGAACTTCTATTTAAGTATTTTTATCACCTCAATCTGGAAAGTCCTCTGACTTTTATTTTCTCCCCATAGTTGTACAATAAACATTTACTTTTGCTCTGTAAAAAGAGATAGAAGGCTGGAAAATTCCTTTGATGCAAGGGAACTGTTTTCTAGTTGTTCTTTCTAGAATCGTTGGTTCATTCAAGTGGAGGTAAAACATGCTTTCGGCTGATGGCTGGTTTAGCATGGCAGTTGTCTCAAACGGCAAAACTCTCCGTGAGTTTTATCATAAAGGTGAGGTTTTTGTTTTAGGGAACAAGGGAGATCTATATGAGCTTCATATTTCCAACAAGAGCCCACGAAGAGTAATGGTAGTCCTCAATATCGATGGATTGTGTGCCATTGATGGTATGGAGTTGGCTGATGCAGGATTAGGATATATTATCGAGCCAACTTCCTTGGTAATTGTTGAGTGTTGGCGTTTCGAAACTGGTGATTGTGCTCCTTTTCAATTCAGCTGTATCCCTCAGGGATTTGAAGGAAAGATGGATGAACCTGGAAACCTAGGTGTCATCGAAGCAACCTTTTTCTTTGAGCAGCGGCATCCTTTTTATAGTTCAGATTGGTTGAGCCAATCAGGATATGCCGTGCATAAGAGAAGCGGCTCGGGATGGGGGAAAGCAAGCGAAAAGCGGGTGATTCGTGAACAATTTGCCAAGGAGTTCTCGCCAACATCTACAATTGTTGTCCAATACGAAGAGCGAAGCGCACTTGAAAAGATGGGGGTTATTTTGCTCCCCAAAGAATAAGTGGAGCTTAATGACGTTCGTCATTGATCAAGTGAGAGTAAAAAGAGAGGCCAGCTAGTGAAAACTAACTGGCCTTTTTCCGTGAGACACGTTTCTTTCTTAGAAACGTTTAAAACAAGTTGCCTTTGCAATTTTCTTGCATAGAAGAAATGCAAAGCACAAAACACGTTGTTGCGATAGAGAAAATGAACAATTTACGGAATGATGAGCGACATATATTGTCGCACAGCTTCAATGACGGGAATGGAAGCTTGACGGGCAGCGTGAGAGCCGTCAAAGATGATACTGCCTAGATCGGCTTTTTCATATTCGGCGCGACGCTGACGGATGGGTTCGAGGAAATCATTCAACACACCCACAAGTCGGCGCTTGAGAGCCACATCTCCTACACCACCACGACGATAGTGGTCTGCCAATTCTTCCACTTCTTCTTGATTTGGGTCAAAGGCCCGCAGGTACATGAAGACTGGATTGTTTTCCGAGTCACCCGGGTCGTCAACTCGAGCGTGGTTCGGATCGGTGTACATCGACATGACCTTCTGTTTGACAACTGCTGCGCTGTCACTCAAGTCGATTGAGTTCCCCATGCTCTTTGACATCTTGGCTTTTCCATCGATGCCAACCAGTCGTCCTACCTCCCCAACCAATGGCTGGCAGGGCGTAAAGACAGGGCCATAACTGTTATTGAATCGCTCGGCTAGATCGCGAGCATATTCCAAGTGTGGGACCTGGTCTTCACCAACTGGAACGAGCACTTCGTCGTCCTCTTCGATTGGGTATGGGTTGACCATATAAATATCGGCCACCTGATCGACAGGGTAGGCGATAAATCCCATCGAAGCATTTTCTTGACGTTTAAGCTCTGTCTTGAGCGTGGGGTTACGAATCACTTCGCTATAGCGGGCGATCATCATGAAGAGTGCCGAAAGTTCATAGCGTTCTGGAACTTGAGATTGAAGAACGAAATGAACATTGGGAAGCGTGGGGTCTAAACCGATTGCCAACCAATCTTTCGTCACATCGATCACAGAACGACTGAGGAGGGTGGGATTGTCAGCGTGTGTTGTTAATGCTTGTACGTCAGCGAGCAAGAAATAACATTCATGTTCGCCAGCGTCCTGAATTTGTTTCCACTGCTTCAGAGCCCCTACATAGTGGCCCAGATGCAGTGAACCGGTTGTTCGCATACCGGTAAGAACTACTTTTCTACCCATGTGCTAAATCTCCTTAGATTGGGATTCACAATTCACATTTCTCTATCGGCAACGCTATATGGTCTTCTAAAAGAGAACCGCATAATGTTACCGATAGTAGGAAGGATACATCTTCACTTTTTAAAGAACAACGACGTATTATACTACGTCTATTTTTTCTCTTTAACAAAGAAGGGCGCATCGTACGATGCGCCCCAATATCATCATTGGTTTTTGCTTGCAACTTTTCGCGGTAGAAGCGTTAGTGCAAGCATGAGACCAACAACACCCACGATACGGACGATGATTGTTTCTGTGTCTGTAGGAACAGGACCGACAGCGCCTGACCACAACAAGTTGATAATCATAGCTGCTACAAAACCGAGTCCCACATTGAGACTTTGTACAATGACAACTTCAGTGACATTCGTGTTTTGTTTTTTTGCTTCAAGTTCAAGAATCTGTGAAGCAAATACCGCCACGAATAAGAGGATGAGGAGAAGGTATACAGCTGGTGTTGTGGCAATATGGAGGGAGGCCTGGATAAGTTCAGCGGTTTGGTTTCGTAGCGCCGCCCAACCGAATGTCAGTATTGACCCGGTGATTGCCAAGGTGACAAACCGAATCAGCTGGACGTTAACAGAGTTACTATTATCGACAGCGGATTTGCTGACAATCGATCCAAAGGCGTTAAAAACACTGAAACCAAGTAAAACCACGAGCAATTCAGGCGCTTGTTGGAGGAGGACAGAAGTGTTTGTTCTCCAGGTGGAGTTGTATGCGATTAATACAATACTCCCTACGACTAACAGACTGGGGAATAAAAATGAACGAAGCGTCACTCTCCTTTGCACCCATTCGGTAATAACAATTACCAAGATGAACGCATTCGTCATTGCGACCATAACTCCCAGGTCGTTTAGTTGATACCCCCAGAGTTGGATGAGTGTGGAAATCGCTCCCAGTATTCCTGCCAATATAGCGAGGGAAACAGAGGAAAAAGATCCCCATCTTTTCGGCTGGTTGAGCGGATGTTTATCTGTTGTTCTCCAATGTTTACTCACCTTTGTAATGAGCCGACCTAAGAGTATGCAGATGATCACACCTACCCATCCGCCGATAAAGAGGTATGCCGATGCGGCTGTGAGTTTATCACTCGCGACAGCATATTTTTGATTAATAATACTGTCGACGATGTTCTGGACGGTCAGAAAAAGTGCTGAGCCTAGTGCTATAAAAAACACAGAAGCCCACCACGGCCGAATGATTTGTTTCGTTTCCATGTTGCTCTTCTCCTATAGAAACACAACCACGTGGAAATAGTGTTGCCAATCGGCAACACAAAATGCATGTTTTTGTTTGCATCACTTTGTATTGCCGACTGATAATGTTACAGAACAAGTACCTCAAGGAGGTAAACGGCAAAAATTATATCACGACTTATCAATAAAGGTGTAAAATACTTAAAAAGAAATTATTCTTTTAGTTTTAATGTTGCTAAATTTTCAAGGAGATATACGAAACCTTCATTAGAGTCATTTTGCGATATCGCATCAGCAATTCAAAGTGAAGAAACAATGCCTGTTGATGAGTTATTTTTATTGTTGGAATTGTCTAATGGTGATTATCTCAGTGAGACAGATTTGGAGAAATTATTGTATGTGGCGATCAATCCAAGAATTCGAGAGTTAAATTCTATTCAGCGCTTGCGTGCAATACGAACATGCGAAATTATACTCGGGAATTGCTATCTAGAAGTACTTTCTTTTTCTACTTTCCTTCAGTAGTACTACCGTACTAGTTTGCTAGTTGAAGAAGTCGGGGTAATGGTGTAGGATATAACTCTGATGAAATATATGTATACAACCCATCCATCTTTTTGGTGGCAGCTTTGCTAATAAGAGCAGGAGCTGATTAGTTGTATATTTCTTCCCTAATCTGCCCCTGGCAGATTTTTTATTGGGAGAAATAAGAAAGGTGAATATGCAAAAAATCGAACAAACTTCTTTTGAAAAGTATTACGATATTAAATCGGCAGCTGAATTAGGTGTTCTTGCACAAGCAATTGCAGAATGTGTCTCAAGTGCTTTTCAGGGTGGAGTTACAGAAGAAGACACAATAAGACATATGAGTGGAGATATTATCATGGTAAACAGGGAACATAACTCTGATCGAGTAAATGCATTTAGTGCGACTGTTTTTGCTTCTCCAAATGAAATTTTCAATTCAGAAACGATTTCTGATCAGAAGGGTGCTTATTTTGCTGCAGCAACAGTAAGAAAAGAAGCTCAAGGGAGAGGTCTTTACAAGGCAATGAATGTTGAACGAGTTCTGGAAGCGTTAGATACTGTTGTTCCCCTCATATTTACTCGAACCCAAAATCCTCGAGTACAAGCAGGGATAGAAGCAGTTCTTGAGCAACTAGTGGAGAGTAATAAAATTGGAAGTTATAGAACTGAAAGAATTAAAGTTCCAGGCGCATATGGTCAAATGCTTACAAAAGAAAAACCATATTCAGATTCTATAAGTTTTGATGAACTAAATCTTGAAGCAGGTGATGCATACATTATTCTCTTTCATATTGATTACGGAACGGCGAGGTAAATATGAATACAATTCAAATTGTTACAGCTTTACATGGCAATGAATATATGCCAACGCTAGCGGTAGCGAGTACTGGAATTTCGCAAATAGTAGGTAACCCCAGAGCTCTAGCTATAGGGAAAAGATTTGTGGATGCTGATTTAAATGGTGTTTTTGGAGCAAAAGGAAAAGGATACGAATATAAGCGATCTGAAGATTTACTTAAACTTTTAAATCAGGAAGCTCCAGTCGTTGATTTCCATACCTTTTCAGCTGAAAGTGATCCATTTGCTATTTTTGTTGATAAAGCAATGCTCCCTTTTGCAAAAAAAACTGGTATAAAAAAACTTATATTTATGAAAAAGAACTTTAAGAATGGGAGAGCATTGATAAACCATATTCCAGGAGTATCAGTGGAAGTGGGAACTCATACGAGTAAGGAAGCATTTGATACAACTCTCAACGTCCTTAGCAATGTGTTGGCTGAGGAAGTCCAAGAAGATAATTCTGAGGTTTATGAAGTATTTGACATTATTACTGAACCAGGAAAATATGAGAATTTTTCACTCTATAATAATGATTTTTATCCTGTTTTAGCAGGGTCAAATCCTTACGATTTCTATGGCTTGAAAGCCAAAAAAATTGAGCTTGTATAATGAGAATATGACTGAACAATTTTTAGATCAACTGATTGAGGAATTTCTCAAGCTGAAAACAAAACATGCAATGAAAGAGTTCCTTGGTGCTATTTTAACTCCAGGTGAATTGGAGGAAATTCCCAAGCGTTTACAGATCGTGAAGATGCTCAAAAAAAATATTCCTCAACGCGATATAGCTGAAAAATTAGGAGTTGGAATTGCTACCGTTACGCGAGGTTCGCGCGAATTGCAAAAAGGTCATTTCAAAAAC
Source organism: Candidatus Cerribacteria bacterium 'Amazon FNV 2010 28 9' (assembly GCA_003176165.1). GTDB lineage: Bacteria > Patescibacteriota > Microgenomatia > UBA1400 > UBA12028 > PSRQ01. Next base: position 8,118 of record PSRQ01000048.1, on the reverse strand, counting down.
ATTACGTAGTAAAAACTCTTCTCATTTCCTCTATTGCGGGATGCTCGATCGATTCGAACTTCTTGGTATACTACAGTCATGGATACACCAGTCGCACTGACAGACGTACTTGTTGAACTGCATGTTCCCGATTTCACTGCTGTTCGTGAATTCTATTCCAAACTTGGATTTGAAGAAGTGTGGTCCAATCCTGCCCAAGGACAATCGGGATATGTAGTCATGAAACGAGGGACAAGTATCCTTTCCTTTTTTTGTGGTAATGATGAAGTCTATCATCATCCGTATTTTCAGAGCATCCCTCGTACTACTCCACGTGGATATGGAGTAGAAATCGCTATCCATATTTGTGATGAGGATTTAGAAATCTATTTCAATTCTGTAAAGGAAAGGATTCCTTCTGAATGCATTGTCCAGACGATTGAAACAAAACCTTGGGGAAATAAGGATTTCCGATTGGTTGATCCATTCGGGTTCTATCTCTGTTTCCGCGAACCAAACAATATTTTGGTAAAGTAATATATATGACGCTGCTATCTTCTCTTCTGGACTACTATTATCTTCAAATTTTTATGAGTGGTTTTTTTACAGATACAATAACCAGTTTTTACTCCATCAAATTCGCGCTATTTTGTTGGGCTTGGTAAAGGTGTGGCAGCAGTTGATGGCTGTGTTTGTGGCTGTCCTTGGGGGAAAATTTGTTGAATGACTGTAGGTTGTTCAGAGGGTTGGTTGGAAGGTGATGCTTGCTGAACATTCACGTTTACAGTACTTCCAGATGTGGGAGAAGCACTTGCGATGGGATTCACCATAATAGGAGAAAACTGGCGACGGAAAAGTGGTGAGTTGTATGCCAAAACGACCAGAATGACTAATACAACAACAATCAATCCAATTGTTATTCCTACACCCATTCCCCGATCTTGTATGTCGTCTGAATTATTGATAATAGTAGCCATACTGAATGATCTCTCTTATGTATAAAAGTAGCATACGAAAAGAAAGTAGGATTTGTTCCCTTTTTACGTAAGGATACCGTGTGTGTGATAGAATTTTTCATTAAAAGTTAAAATAAATGATTTGCTACAATAGCCTCATGCCTTCAAAAAATATTTCTGGCGGAACCGTTCATGAGCTTCCCACTGACGTGCAAAAAGCATTATCCGCTGATCCAAAAGCACTTGCGTTGTGGGAGAGTCTGACGCCGTTGGCGCGCAATGAATGGATTTGTTGGACGATCTCTGTGCAACAAGAGAAAACCAGAATTGAGCACGTAAAGAGAGTGATTAGTGAGTTGAAGGATGGTATGCGCCGACCCTGTTGTTGGATTGGCTGTATCCATCGCAAAGACAAGTCCATCAGCCCATCTGTCCAATATGTGCTCAGTAAGCGAAGGAAGAGTGTGTCCAAAAAATAAGTCATGATACGTTTTACCTCTACGATGATGAAAAAGACTCCAAAGTTTCATGTATCAACAGAAGAACTTGTTATTGAGTCGGGAGAGGGTGCCCCGATTGCTGAAGTCAAAAAATTCGCTGACACAATTTCGCTCCAGTGGAAAGAAGGGAGAATACAGAGTCACTCACCTGTGCTTCTCTTATTGGGTGGATTCCAAGGTTCGGGAAAGACAACAACAGCGCAGGTGTTGAATACAGATTCCGAATTCATCGTCATATCTCCCGATGAGGTTAGATATATTCTTTTTACCGCAGAGATTCCTTTTTCAAAGAGTTTCGTCGTACTTGTAAACGCAATTAAATTTGAATTATTGAAGAGAGCTCTTCGCACCGGATCTTCGGTTATCATTGATCAAGCACTGACTCCCGAAAGAGTCCGATTAGTTGAGCAAGTAGTACATTCATATCCACACTATCAAGTTACATCTGTCTTTTTATATGCACCCGAAGAAGTGCTACGAAAAAGAGTAGGGGAAAGACCTCAATTAGCTGGAAGATACAAAGGAACGGTTGAGGAATTAAAGGCATCTATGAAAATATATGCAGAGTGGTATGGAGATCCTCTAAGAAGTGGATACGATATCGTTATCGATACGACAAATAGTACCCCCTTTGCTGTCGCGCAGAAAATAAAAGAATATATTACGTGCAAAATGTAGTTTTGAACACTAAAGGAAGAAAGGATTCAAACATATGGTTCGTAGCACACCATTTCTTTTGTTTGATGGAAATTGTGCGCAGGCCCTCACGTTTTATCATGAGTGTCTGGGTGGAGAGCTCACGCTTACCAAACTTGGTGATACACCCATGAAAAATATGTTTCCTAAAGAAAAATGGGAGCGGCTCATCAATGCGCATTTAAAAAGTGGTGCGATTGAAATTTCTGCAACAGATTGGATGGCATCACCTCCGTATGACCCAATAGTTGGAAATACATATGCGATATTTATCGTTGGTGAAGGATATGAGGAGTTGAAAACTGTGTTTGATAAATTAGCTCAAGGAGCAGATAAAAATAGGTTTCAAGACCTTCACGAATTGCCATTTGGGATGTACGGACAGTTTACTGACAAATTTGGTGTTCACTGGATCTTCAAAGGAGACAAAAAATGAGAACGTTGAAGTATATGGTAGATTTGGTATCATAAACACATATGGCAAATCCAATCAAACTCATTGTGTATTCAACCAAAAATATAGAAGCGGCAAAACAGCTTCTTCATACGTTCTTGGGAATCGATCCATATGTGGATAGTCCCTATTACGTGGGATTCAAAGTCGAAGGACTTGAAGTTGGTCTCACGCCATCCCACCAAGAACATATCACTGGGCCAATTGCCTATACAGATGTCAGCGACATCAAAGCTAGCCTTCAATCACTAGTTGACGCAGGTGCGACTGTTGTTCAAAAGCCAAAAGATGTTGGCAATGGTTTACTCGTCGCATCGGTACAAGATGCGGATGGCAATATCCTTGGTCTTCGTCAAGCGGCCTGATTTTTTATTGCACTTCTCTTTACGATTTGTTTGTCAATTCAGTTAGTTCGTTTTTATGATTGACACTCACTTATTACATATTCTAAAATACGAATATGTATGAAATGCTTTTCAACATCCATGCAAAGCTTCTCAAAGCGCTGGCTCATCCGCGTCGATTAGAGATCGTGCAATTGTTACGAGATCAAGAACTGTGTGTGTCGGATATCTATGCCATGCTGGATTTACCTCAAGCAAACATCAGTCAACATTTGATGATTTTGCGTGATGCTGGTGTCCTCAGGACGAAAAGAAAAGGGAAGCAAATCATGTATACACTTGTGAGTAAAAAAGTTACGAGGGCGAGCGATTTATTACGTGAAGTATTGGTTGACCAATATCAAGGGACAGATGTTGCTCGTCAATTCAACGTGAAGATGAACGAACTCGTCCCTGTTGTTCATGATCCTGTATGTCAGATGAGAGTTTCGCCCAAAACAGCAGGCTCGAAATTGCAGTATAAGGAGCATGACTATTATTTTTGTGCAAGTGGATGTCTCAAGAAGTTCAAAGAGAATCCTCAAAAATATCTACAGTAAATGAGAGAAAACGTGTCGATATGAAAAAAATATCATTTCCAATTTCTGGTATGCATTGTGCAAGTTGCGCAGCCAATATCCAGCGCACGCTACAAAAAACAAAAGGTGTTGTAAACGCAAATGTCAATTATGCCAACGAACAGGCAACGGTTGAATACGATGAAAAGGTGGGAAGCGAAAAGAATATAGAAAAAGCTATAGCAACTCTTGGATATACAGCACACATTGGAGCAAACGATAAGGAAGATATCGTAGCCCTAGATCGTGCCAAGGAGCGACAAGAATTAAAGAGAAAACTCCTTGTCAGTAGTGTGTTGACAGGATTTTTACTTATTGGAGCGATGATTCCTTTCTCCCCCGCATTTTTGCAAAACGCATGGGTCATGTGGATATTGGCAACACCAGTGCAGTTTTGGGTAGGGGGGCATTATTACCACAGTGCTTGGTCGGCACTGAAGAATAAAACGACAAACATGGACACCTTAATTGCTCTAGGGACATCGGTCGCCTATTTCTTTTCTGTTTTTTCTCTTCTCTTTATGCGATTTTTCCGCTCTGCGGGAGTTGAAACGCACTTCTATTTTGAAGTATCTGCAACGATTATTACGTTGATTTTATTGGGAAAATTTTTGGAACTACGTGCGAAAGGAAAAACATCGGAAGCCATCAAAAAATTAGTGGGTTTGCAGGTTAAAACAGCTCATGCTATTCGCAATGGAAAAGAGGTTACATTACCACTTGAACAAGTGGTGAAAGGAGATCATTTGCATGTGTTGCCAGGTGAAAAAATTCCCGTGGATGGAATTATTATTGCCGGTGAATCATCAATTGATGAGAGCATGGTGACTGGGGAAAGTTTGCCTGTCGAAAAGAGAAAACATGATCAGGTCATTGGTTCAACTGTGAATCAATCTGGAACATTTGAAATGATCGCACAAAAAATTGGAAGTGAGACGATGCTTGCGCAGATTATCGAACTCGTGAAACAAGCACAAGGATCACGGGCGCCAATTCAAGCCATCACGGATACTGTCGCATCCTATTTTGTTCCAACAATCATTATCATTTCATTTTTTACGTTTATTGTATGGATGATCATTGGTCCGCAACCGCGACTATTGTATGCACTGGTGAGCATGATTTCGGTGCTCATTGTGGCGTGCCCATGCGCGTTGGGACTGGCGACCCCCACATCCATCATTGTTGCAATTGGGAAAGGAGCAACTCATGGGATTCTTATCAAAGATGCTCAAGCATTGGAAGCGGCAAGCAACGTACGTACTATTATTTTTGATAAAACAGGAACATTGACTGAAGGGAAGCCTGTGGTACAAAAACAGATATATGTTGACAACCTCCAGAAAATTGCAAATGAGCTGAGGTTGACGATTGCTCCCCAAAGTATGATTGAATCATATATTGATTCACTGATCTTTTCGGTCGAAAAAAACTCCCATCATCCGTTAGCAAAAGCAGTTGTACAATTCGTTGAAAAAAAGTCACACTTATTTGAAGTGACTCGCTTCAAAGATTTTTCAGGATTGGGAGTGAAAGCTCTCGTTGAAAACCATGAAGTACTGATTGGAACACGTGCATTTTTGGAAAAGCAAAACGTTCACATTGCACCTCAATTGGATGCCTATGCACAACAGTGGCGAGAAAACGCATGGACTGTTTCCTATGTGGCGATAGACAATATAAATGTGGCTCTTCTTGGAATTGCTGATGCAATAAAAGCTGCTGCGCCCCAAACTATTCAACGATTATGTGCGGTGAATATTACTCCTGTATTGATGACAGGTGACAATAAAGAAACAGCACATGTTATCGCAAAACAAGTAGGGATCAGTGACGTGCGTGCAGAAGTTTTACCGCAAGATAAGGAATCGTATATTACGAGTTTACGAAAGCAAAGAAATATTGTGGCAATGGTTGGTGATGGCATCAATGATGCGCCCGCGCTCGCTGCTGCTGATGTAGGAATCGCTATGGGTAATGGAACTGATGTGGCTTTGGAATCTGCGGGAATAGTGCTGCTGCGCAGTGACATTGCGTTGGTGCCGGCAGCAGTGAAATTATCAAAAGCAACGATGCGTAATATCTACCAAAATTTGGTGTGGGCATTTGGATACAATATCGTGCTGATTCCTGTTGCGATGGGAGCCTTGTATCCATTGTTCCATGTTCAGTTGAACCCAATGCTAGCGAGTGCTGCGATGGCGTTGTCGAGCGTGTCAGTTGTTACCAATGCGCTGCGGTTGAAGAGTGTACCCTTAAATAAATAGAAACGAGCAAAGGCTATGAATCTCTGGTTTATCTTTTTAACAGGTTTAACTTCAGGTGGGTTATCTTGCCTTGCTGTACAAGGAGGATTTCTGGCAAGCATCATTGCTAATCAAAAAGAAGAAGAGATTCATCAAAAAAATGCGGAAGTACAAAAAAAATTGTCAGCTGGTTCTTTTGATGAATTGGATTGGTTGCCTGTGATGCTCTTTTTGGTTGCAAAATTATTTGCGTATGTACTGTTAGGTTTCTTTTTGGGTTGGCTTGGTTCAAAGTTGGAGCTGGGAGAAATTGTAAAACTTCTGTTTCAGTCAACAGCGGCTTTATTTATGCTTGCTACAGCAATGAACTTGTTAGACGTTCACCCGATCTTTCGCTATTTGGTCATTCAACCGCCATCGTTTTTTCAGCGACTGATACGCAATACTAGTAAAGGAAAAGCCTTTTTTACCCCATTGATGTTAGGGCTTCTCACCATTTTTATTCCTTGTGGGATTACACAAGCGATGGAGATAACAACCATTAGTTTGGGTAATCCACTCCAAGGAGCGGTGATCATGGGGGCCTTTGTGCTGGGGACGGCTCCGCTCTTTGCAATTGTGGGCATTGCGACCGCCAAACTATCTGAAGCATTTCGACAAACATTTTTGCACATGGCAGCTCTCATCCTCATTGTTTTGAGTCTTTCTAGCTTGAATGGAGTGCTCGTTGTGCTCAATTCGCCCCTTACCTTTCAAACAGTAACACAGCCAATCGTAGATATTTTTTCTGAAGTATTTTCCAACCCCTTTACTCAAACTTCCACACCACCAATCATTGATGGAGTTCAACATGTGACAATTGTTGTCACAAACAGTGGGTATTCACCCAATCTCATTCAAGTCAAAGTTGGAATTCCTGTTCAGCTCACAGTGAGCACCAATCATGTGTATAGTTGTGCGAGCTCATTTTTACTGAATACATTTCATGTACGTATGAATCTCGCTCCCACGGATAGTCAAACAGTTACATTTACTCCCCTGCAAAGGGGAGCATATCAATTTAATTGCAGCATGGGGATGTATCGTGGGGTATTGCAGGTGATATAAGAAGATCTATGCTTCCACTTTTCCAAAAAAAGAAATCATCAGGAACGGAGGTTGTATTCCGTATTAGTGGAATGCATTGCGTCAGTTGTGCGATGAATATTGATGGGCAATTAGAAGAGACAAAAGGTGTCTATCAAGCGACAACAAACTATGCGAAGTCGATAACCCGTATTCGTTTTGATTCAGCGATCATAAAAATCGAGACGATACAAAAAATAATTGAATCATTGGGGTACGCAGCCTTCGTGAAGGAATGAACACGTCTTCCATGTTGGTTGATTTTTTATTCGTAATTTATATAATTACTTATCATTGAATGTATGCAGGAGATGTTGAAATGCCCGTTTCTCCCATTACTCCTGATGAAGTTCCACAAAGGCGTGCTGCAACCTTGCCGGATGTGGTGATTGAAGCCTTTAATGAACTCATCACTGAACATTCTTTGAACGGAAGGGCTGTTATCTTTCAGAAAGACGCAATCCAACGGATGATCAGTAAAGGTCTTACTAGAGAGCAGATCTTTTCAAATCATTGGCTCGATGTCGAAGATGTGTATCGACTGGCTGGTTGGGATGTCGTATACGACAGACCTGGGTTCAACGAATCGTACGAACCATCGTTCACATTCACTCGGCGTCTCTTCCTTTTAGTGGATGAGACGCCTTTTTTTAGTACATAAGCTTTTGCGTACTATACTTGTGGTTATTATGGAAAAGGATCCCATCTATTTAAAAACGAAAAGTATTCATGCTGCGATTGAACCAACAGATGGCAGACGCATTTCAGTCATGAGTAGGCATACATTGAATGATGGAAAAACTCCCGATCCGCTCATCACTTCAGCATGTTTCGATGTATGGATGAGGGAACTTGCCCCTCCTCAAAAACTTATTGGGGCATATTACAAAAGAGGTCTTTCTTGGACTGATTTTGAGCAACAGTATCTCACCTTTTTGCGAGAAGCAGCCTTTCTTCACGTCAACGCGCTGATTCAAAGAGCACTTCTTCAGACGGTGACACTCTTATGTGTTGAAGATACTCCTACTTATTGTCATAGGAGGTTGTTGGCAGAAGAGTGTAAAAGAAGGGAAAAAGAATTAAACATCTTCATTTCATGATCTACTTGATATACTGGACGGATGAAACACCCCCACATCGAATATCACAACGATGGAAGTATTTGGGCGCAGGGTGAGATGGAAAATGATATACCCGTTGG
>PSRQ01000059.1 GCA_003176165.1 Candidatus Cerribacteria bacterium 'Amazon FNV 2010 28 9' | reverse complement strand
ATAAACTGAATATGTTATAGAGCTATATGAATGAAAGATAAAAAAACAAAAGAGGCGTATATTGCCTCTCCTTTCTCCTCTCATTCATCCCTCCCTATTTGGAAGGACACACAGCTTAACAGCTTATAGCGTGAAAGTCAAGTTATTGGCATACTGCCTCGAGCAATTCATCCTTTGACTATAGGCTTGACATCGTATGAATTGTGTAATAGAATAGTTCTCTTGTCGCATAAGTCAACAAGGCGTTGGCAGAAGCGGCATTTTGCATTTATCTGGGCCTTCCCACCTATTTTATCCGGGAAGTAACCCTAGGAGAGCGTCAAATCATATTCTTGGTCCTCTCTGAATTTTTAAGCCAGGCATGGCGAATCCAAGAACGGTGAATCCTAACACCGAAAAGAAATGGATTACCCAGTACCAATGGGGACACGGCCTTAAATGGCCTCCTGATCGCTGGTATCGATCAAGTAACTCTTTCTAAGCTATTGGAAAGTTACGAAAGGCGGGGAAACCCAAATCGTTGGCAATAGCTACCTTAGCCCCACAGAAAGGGGATGTAGGTGCCCACTAACAGTATTGCGCGGGGTGAAGGATTTAAATAATATTATTCTTCCTCACCCCGCTCTTTTTTTGCCCAAAAAGTCCCATAACTAGACAAAAATCTATTTTTGTTATATAATTTCCCTCTATTTCTCAAGAAAGGAGAAAAGAAAAATCATGCTCCACCTCAGTGTTGAACACACATGCACTGATGAGTGGATTGAACAATTGGCTACGAACTTCATGGAACGAAAAGTTCCAGAAGATATCGTTACTCATTGGGCGATTCTGGAAAAATATGGCCTCAGTCCCTACGTCACGCACGACGGAAAATTGGGATTGTGGGAAACAGTAACCCATACAATTGTTGATTCCATTCTGGTTGAACATCCGTATTTGCATCCGCGCGTAGTTACACAACTTCGCGCCCTGGCAATTTAAAATTGTTCAACTATATACACCGCTCTCTCCTTTTTATGGAAAGAGCGGTTTTTTTAGGCTTAAAACAGCCTAGAATAGGTGGTATAATAGAGTTATCGTTCTTGTTCGGCCAAAGGAGGCATTTCATGAACAAGATTGATTGGAACGATCTGGGGAAATTTGTTGCTCTCCTGATTACGTTCGTTTCGACGCTGGTTGCATTAGGGGTAGGTATTGTGATCAAGCAACATCTGGACCCGTTGTGGGGAGTTTTTCCACTCCTTGCGATAAGTGCCGGGTTCTCTTACACAAGAATAGCAAAAGAAGCTGTGAAAGCGGCTGTGCTCATGCTTATCATCAATGCTTTTCTTATCATTGTGATGAAATTAACAGACAGTGATCTTGCTTTGTGGATCTTGGTAATCCCAGGGATCCTGGGCATTGGCTTTTGCTTTGCAATTTCAAGTGCTCAATCTGAAGAGTAAATATCGCCCCCGTGGGCCTCTTTTAGAGGCCCATTTTTTTATGGTATAATACCTTTCTTGTCGCGGTTAGGGATTGCAAGTCCCCAGTGATAGAGCACCGTCTCTACACTGAACTGATCGCGGCATGGCATTTTTTATGTGATTTCTGCATCGAAGAGACCGGGTATTAACCTGGTGGAGAGGTGGAGATCCAAAAGAAGGGGAAGGCACCCCCAAAATCGTTGCCAGAAACAGGATAAGTACGCCGCTAGCCAAACGCGACGTACAATGCCAGCCAGGGAATGTGGGTTCGCCTGGTTACGCCCCAGTTTAGCAATAGACTGGGGATTTTTTTGCTTTTTCTCTTGACGAATCAATGGATATCTCGTATGCTACGGATCTTGTCGCCCGACAATCCCCCGTCGCAAGCGACAGGACACTCCTTTCTGCCCTCGGGTGGGTATCTTTTGATGAAGATATCCACCCCTTTTTATTGTTCATAGCTTGCCCTTTATGCAAGGGTGCGGTATAATAACCTATGCCGATTGAGAATCTTGAAACTACTTCTCACGCTAAAAAATCTCCTAAATTTGTCGTCGTCTCTGGAGGGGTTCTTTCATCCCTCGGAAAAGGTGTGGTCACCGGCTCTGTCGCTCTTCTGCTAAAACAACGTGGCTTTAAAGTCACCATCGTCAAATGTGAAAACTATCTCAACGTTGACTCAGGTCTTATCAACCCTATCGAACACGGGGATCCATTCCTGTGCGAAGATGGGACAGAAGCAGACATGGACCTTGGAACCTATGAAAAATTCTTAGGCCAACCCATGGGCAAGCACAACTTCGTCACCATGGGCCAAATTTATAAACAAGTGATCGAAAAAGAACGCTCGTTTGGGTACAACGGTGAAGATGTCGAGGTTCCTCATATTTGCGATGAAATTATCAGTCGCTGGATGAGTGCAGCTCATCATGACGATGCAGATATCGTCATCATCGAACTTGGTGGTACCGCGGGAGAGTACTTGAACATCTTGTACTACGAGGCAGCGAGAATCCTGCGTTTCCGCGAGAAACAACGCGTCATCCACGTACACGTGGGATATTTACCAACTCCGTCACATATCGGTGAGCCAAAGACAAAACCAACTCAGTTGTCAGTCAAAACTCTCAATTCCTTGGGTATTCAACCTGATTTTATCGTGGCTCGCTCTCCCAAACGCATGGATCAACGTCGCCGTGATCGTTTTGCACTGTTTTGCAATGTCGAAGCCGATCATATTATTGACAGTCCAGATGTTGATGTCGTGTATGAAATCCCGCTTATCTTTGCACAGCAACATTTCGATGAGCTCATTTTGCAAGACTTGAAGCTCACTATTCCTCCTCAAGATTTGAGTGAATGGGAAGCGATGATCACCAAAGCCAAAGCTCCCAAAACACATCATGCGCGCATCGCCATCGTTGGGAAGTATTTGACGACCGGAGAATATCAACTCAAAGATAGTTACGCTGCTCTCATCGATGCGCTACATCATAGTGCTGTCGCGACAGACACAGAAATCGAGATCGAGTGGGTCGATGCGCAAAAAGTTGAAGCATTGGTCAAAAAGAACCCAGACTTAACAAATGCAGATCTGCATACGTTCTTTGGAGACATCCAAGGGATGATCGTTCCTATCGGGTGGGGAGAGCGTGGCGTAGAGGGAAAAATTCGCAGTATCCAATTTGCTCGCGAGGAAAAGATTCCATACCTAGGTCTCTGTTATGGTATGCAACTCGCAGTCGTGGAGTTTGCGCGCCATATCGTGGGGTGGCGTGATGCTCATACCCAAGAAGTCAATCCAAACAGTGCACACCAAGTCATTCACATGATTCCTGATCAAAAACGTATTTTGGAAAACCGTGCCTACGGAGGCACGATGCGCTTGGGCACTTGGGATTGTGTCGTCAAACCCAATACCAAAGCTTGGGAGGCATATAAAGAAGCTGATCAATTTACCGACGAACAAAAAGGGTTGACGGCTGAACGTCACCGCCATCGCTATGAATTTAACGATGAGTTCCTCAAAGAAATTGAAGCCAACGGTCTCATCATCTCCGGACGTAGTGTGAAAGAAAACCTCGTTGAAATTATTGAGTTACCAACTTCAATGCATCCGTTCTTCCTTGGCACCCAAGGTCACCCAGAATACAAATCAACTCCGCTGAAACCAAATGCTATTTTCTTGGCGTTTTTGAACGCAGCAAAAAGATAGCCTCTGGTTTTGTCATTTCGAGCGAGTCATGAGAAACATGACAGTCGAGAAATCTGTAGGTAATTCCGCTTAAGAAAGATCTCTCCACTGCCCGCGCCGTTGGCGGGGCACGGTCGAGATGACAATGTGTAGTACAAAAATGACATATGACCCCTATCACCATCCACGATCAAACCTTTGAAGTCTACTCTTGGGAAAAATTTGGCAAACACGTCTTTGAACTTTCAAAAAAAATCGTTGAAAGTGGTGAGTCTTTTGACCGCATTGTGGCTTTAGCGCAGGGTGGGACAGTAATTGCGCGTGCAGTTTCCGATCATATCGGGGTAAAAAATGTGAGTTCAATACAGATTTCTTTTTATACAGGGATTGAATCCAAAACAAAAACTCCTGTCATTACACAATCTCTTCCCGTCACGATCAAAGGGGAGCGAGTGCTGATCATTGATGATATCGCTGATTCTGGAGAAACACTCCTCATGGCCAGTGAATATATGCGCTGGCACGGGGCAGAAGAGAGCAAAACAGCCACCTTGGTCGTGAAGCCCTGGACCAAGAAAACGCCTGATTTTTGGTATCACAAGACCCAAGCGTGGATTGTCTATCCCTGGGAGACCAGAGAAACCATTCAATTACTTACCCAGATCTGGAAAGACAAAGGTGATTCGGGAGACTCTATTGTTTCTCACCTTCAATCCTTGGGCTACTCACTTGAGGAAATCGAGCTCTTTGGACAAAAGTAACTCACTCTTCTCAAGAGGCTCAAACCTGGTATAATAACATTCTCCTCCTTCGTTCTGCCTTGGTAGAACTTCGGAAGGACATCGCATGTGTTTACAAGGGAGCTCGTATGGCTAAGTATCTCGACTTCAAAAACAAGCAATTCAGTGTAGGCGACACCGTTCGCGTGCACTTCAATGTCAAAGATGGAGACAAAACTCGTATCCAAATTTTTGAAGGTATTTTGATCGCAATTGCCAATCGTGAAGCCGGCAAAACATTTACTGTTCGCAAGATTGCAGCCAGTGGAATCGGCGTTGAAAAGATCGTTCCAGTTGGTTCACCAGTCATCGCTGACATCGAAATGGTTACTCAAGGTGATGTTCGTCGTGGCAAACTCTACTACCTTCGTGGACGTGTTGGAAAAGGCGCTTCTCGCGTCAAGAAAGCTGTCATCTCCAAAGAAGAAGCAGCTCCAGCCATAACACAGTAAAGCGTCACATATCCATCGTGATATTCTCAAAAAACGTTATATTCCCGTCTTTATTGATTGAAATACAATCAAGCTGAAATGGACCCTGCCAGCGTAATTGATGGATCGTACTTTCTGCCGCTGCAATCATCCGTTGAAGCTTAGGGCGGGTAATTGCATGTATTCCCTCACCAAAGGCATTGCTCGTCCGCGTTTTTACTTCAACAAAATGAAGAGTGCCATTTTTCTGAGCCACAATATCGTGTTCACCAAAACGCGTTCGGACATTGCGTCCATGGATCATAAAATCATGTGCTTCCAACCAAAGAGTTGCTTTTTCCTCACCACTGTGACCGACTTCTTGGTTCCGTTTCATACCATTCCTCGAACGGCACGAACAATCGCTTCTACATCGATATGATGTTCTTGGAGCTCTTCTTGTGGAGCCGCACTCCCAGGAATCCCGTGCACACACAAATGTTTGAAAAAGACTTGTCCGTCTCCGGCAATTCCAGAAAGAACTGCCTCTCCAAGTCCTCCTTGCTGACGATGGTCTTCCACGACGATGACTCTACCATGCGTTTGGTGTACTGAAAGGCTAATCGTTTCACAATCAAGCGGCTTGATAGAGTATGCATCGATAACACGAATTGCAACTCCTTGTGATGAAAGCTCTTGTTGTGCTTTCAGTGCTTCAAAAAGGGTGATTCCTGCTGCAATGATCGTCACTTGATCTGCATCACTTGCGCCGTGAATGTGAGAACCCCCAAGGGGAAACTTCGCTAGTGGTCCATACAAAAGTGGAGTCGGCTCACGTGTCGTCCGGATGTAGGAAAGTGTGTCAAGCGAGTAGAGTTCATGTAAAAGTGCATAAGCGCTATACGCATCGCTTGGATATACCACCACACTTTCTGGAAGCGTCCGCATCATAGCAATATCTTCCAATCCCATCTGGGAAGCTCCATCTTTTCCAATACTTACACCGGCATAAGAACCATTAACGATAATCCGACGACTTGAAAGAGCGGCCATGCGTAATTGATCGAATGCACGTGTTAAAAATGCTGCAAAGGTGGAAACGATTACAGTCTTTCCCACCACATCCAAACCCGTAGCCATCCCCATCATCGTCTGTTCAACAATATAACTTTCGATTGCTTGTGCTGGATAGGATACAAATGCTCCTTGTGTCATCGTGGAGTTTTTGACATCACCATCGATGACCATGCAATCTCGGTCTTGAGACACAATTGACTCGACTGCTTTTCCAAATGCCATTTTTGTCGCAGTGGGATTTTGAAATGCTGGCGAATACACACGCAGTGAACTGGGTTTGCGACTGATTGGGACATGTCGCTGTGGCTTTTGTACTTGAAGATGAATATTTTGAGCTGCTCCCAAATGTTCCAATGCTTTCGCAAGTTCTTCTGTATTGAGAACCTTTGCGTGCCAACCTTCTTTATCCTCACTGAGCGGATATCCTTTTCCTTTGATTGTTTTGGCGAGAATCATATGAGGACCTGGCGAGCTCGTTGCACCTTTCAACGCCTCGTCAATCGCTATCAGATCATGTCCGTCAATCACTTTCGTCTTCCATCCAAAACTTTCTGTTCGCTTGGCAAGTGTTTCAATCTCACTTCCAATGATTGATTCACCACTTTGGCCTAGACGGTTGCAGTCAACGATTGCCACGATATTGGACACGTCATGTTTTGCTCCTACTGCCATCGCTTCCCAAACACTCCCTTCGGCCATTTCTCCATCTCCCAGCATCACAAAGACATGAGGCTGAGGATCCAGCCTTTGCAATCCAATCGCTTCTCCAATTCCTACGGCCAATCCTTGTCCCAGTGAGCCTGTCGCCACATCAATAAATGGAAGTCGACGTGTGGGATGTCCTTCCAAGCGGGAACCTCGTTCCCGCAATGACTCAAGTTCATCTTCGTGAATCCATCCAGCTAAAGAATAGAGAGCGTACAGTGCCGGAGCCGCATGCCCCTTGGAAAGAATGAAACGATCATTAAATATGTTATTGGGAAAAATGGGATCATAGTGTATGAATTGCGAAAACAACACAATGAGTAGTTCAACGCATGAGAGTGATGACGTCATGTGTCCTGATCCTGCTTTTGACGTCATCGTGATGATGCGTCGGCGCATTTCAATTGCTGCTTGCGAGAAGAGTGTGGCATCCATGTATTCAGTATACACACGTTCCTACTTGCAATTCATGACACTTTTCTTTATGTTGGATAAACATCGGAATCACGTTTAATTCGTGAGCTGTGCCGCAACTGTCTAGCCAGACCCGATCTATCTTGGAAACCCCGAGCAGGGACAAGAAAAAGGGTCTTCTTTGTAGGTTTTCCTTTTTCTTGTTTCAAACATTGTCGTCCCGCATTTATTGCGGGATCCCGTAATCGTCACGCTTCGCTTGAACTATACGGGATGACAATAACACCCATCGCTCGGCTAAACGCTTATGAACGCCGAGCAGCACCATTTACTATCATTTTTTTGCAACAGAGAAAAACGTCAACAGCTTGCTGCATATAACTCATTTACGCTTTCACCAACGTATGCACGGGAAACCCCTCCCTCAAAAGAAGAACGAACGCGATTGGCGGAAGGAGTACGCCAATTCAATATTTACAGTTCTTTTCGTTCTATTGAACAACTTGTTGCACTTCATGGGAAAGAGAAGGGTATTTTTTATGCCACTCTGAGTGCGTTAATGAACATCTTAGCACTACGCCAAGAGATGCTTGGGCGTATTGATACAGAAGATTTTGTTAATCTCGTGCAACTTGGAACTGATGGGCGTCTTCACTTTGTGAATGATCATTTCGGTCACGCCATTGATTTGAGTACTGTTCTCGATGCGTTTCTTGAACGTACAGATCCTTTGTTTCAGCCAAGATACCGGCGTGAAAATAAGCAAGTTATCGATGTTTTGACGACATTAACCGAGGGCTTGGAACAAGTTTTACAACAACCAAATGAAGAACAGTTCTTCAAGCAACTCAAGATGTTAGGCTTCCATGAAGAAACAATCACGCTTTCTCCAATGTTGGTTATTGGCGTACCAAGCTTACGCTCAAAGCTTCAATCATTCGATGACGTACAACAACTCATTGATGGGCAACAGACAGTGAGCGTATGGGTTGGACCACGACAATCTTTGCATATTTCACCTCCTCATTGGTGTCATCGAGGTGCAGAAACAGGATTTGTATGGGGAAGCGAGACAATCGTCTTTCCAAAAACGCGAGAAATTATCGTGCGACAAAATGGAAAATTTGGTGCAACTGACGAAAAGAACTTACTTCGCTATTTGAATTTTCAACAAACTGAGCCACATCTCTTCACGACAGAAGATGAACTCATGGAATATATTAATATTTTTACACAAACAGACTATAAACAACAAAAAGTTTTACTTGATTTTTTAGTTCAACAACTAGGAGGCATCAAACATGTTGGTAAGATTGATCGTCATGTGAACACTAAACGGTTCGACGTTAGACCGTATGCAGCAGCGATTCAGAAGATTTTCACATTTGAGTATGAACAACTCGAGTCTGGAGATAAAAAGGGAGTCAGCACTCGCATGAGCGTCCTTTCCGATCTGATGAAACAACAAATTGCACTGAATGATTCAAAAGTTCTGGATCAATTGGTCAATGAATACCAAGTAAGTGTCGCCGAAGGAAAAACGATATCGCAACAATCATTTAGTAAACGCATGCTCGATTTCGCACGTATTGTTGATAAAAGATTGTTTGACATTCCTATTCGATGGGATCTTCTCGACTGTGTCGCCGGAACACCATTTTCACTCGCCCAAGCAGGAGGATTAAATCTTGACAGTGCATTTGGAATCGGGACGCTCGAATTGACGCGCCATTTTCATGAACAAGGGATCAAAACACGTGAAGAACTCGTTACGTTTTGTACTCAAGTGGGGAAAGATGCCTCCAAATACTCCACCCAAGGACGTTGTGCCATGTGCGGAAAACAAACCTTTATTTGGTCATCGCAGCAGGGAGGATGTAATGTTTGCCCTGTGTGTGAATTTATGGATGATGAGAAACTTTCTTCTCAAGATCTGTTTACACCATCACGAGAAAAGAACATCGATTTATCTGAAGAGTCTTCAAACCACTCACATGGACAATCTCTAGGCTTAAGTGAATTTGTGACCTCGTTTGCATCTCCAACAGCCGTTTACACTCATGTATAAGCTTCATTTGCTGACAACTAACTCAAACGTATCGCAATGGAGATCACCAGAAGGTTCCAAAAGACAATACGCGCGGAATTCTTGTCCTTGCGCCAAGATAGGCACTTCTACCCCATCATCCGTTTGAATGATCCCCATGATATGAATATCAGTTGAAACAATATGAAGTTTATCGCTAACAAGTGATGCGATTTGATCAGATCGTTGATCCCATGTGTATTGATTGTAAAAATTCAAGAACCATAGGAGTGCTCCCACACCAAGACCTGCAAGGAGAAAATATGCACCATGCTCAATGAAGCGTTGTGCTTCTTTTCCTACACGCGTATGGCGTCTTTGTTGATACTCTTGTCGATTGTCTCTTCGCGGATGCTGCGGAATCGGATACAAGGAGCGAGACTCTAAGCCTGTCCCCATGCTTTTACTATACTCTTACGTTTCTTTTATACAAGTTTTCGGTATACCGACTCAGACAAACCTGCAGCAAGAAGTTCATACGGGATGGAGCCTATATGGCCTGCAAGTGTTTGTATACTATTTGGATCACTTGGATTATCTGAGTACACAACAACATCATCACCAACTGCAGCAGTGGTAGCATTTGAAACATCAATCGTCGTCATATTCATCGAGACACGACCAACAATCGGACACATAGTTCCCCGAATAGTAACACATCCAACATTGGACAACCGTCTATCTACGCCTTCATAATATCCAAGTGGTAAGATCCCAATCGTCATCTCCTTTTTTGCTGTAAATGTACACCCATAACCTATGGATGAACCTTTGGCAATAGTTTTCACTTGCACCAACGTTGAATGCAATGAGAGAGCCGGATGCACATCTACTTTTGCATTGTCAGGATCGCTTGAAGAAAGTGGCGAAAACCCATAGAGAACTAACCCCACCCGAATATGCGAAAAAGGAGAGTTGTCGACGTGCAATGCTCCTCCTGAGGCACTGATATGCGTGTATGAGATTGTAATACCTTCGTCTTTAACTATTTTGCGCGCATCTTCAAACGCGTGTAATTGTTTTTGTGTCATTTCACTTTCATGAGTATCTGCATCAGCAAAATGAGAACAGAGTCCAACAATCGAAATATGCTGACATTTTTTTGCTTCAGTTATGAATGCTCGTAGTTGTGAAAGAGGAATTCCTTCCCGTGACATCCCTGTATCGACAAAAAGATGAATTTTCACACCCGGTTGGTATCTATCCAATGTTTTCAATAATCGAGCATCATATACAGCGTATTGAAAGGGAAGGCGTTTTACCTTGAAATTGTCAGGTTGTGTATATCCAAGTATAAGAATTGGCGTTTTCACGTGAAATTTCTGCAATTCATATGCCTCATACAAACTATCTACTGCAACCAGCGGAGCTTTGAATGTGTCTACAACCTGTGCAAGTTGCGCTAATCCATGTCCATATGCATTGCTTTTGAGAACAGGAATAACTCCACACTTCGTATTAATCCGTTGGAGTTCTCTATAATTATGAACAAGCGCATCTTTGGAGACCTCAATCCTATTGAGATGATAGTAAGAACGCTGAAAGGGAAACATCACATGCTTAGTATACGCCCTTGACGCTTTTCGCTACACGCTTTACCCTTTCCCTATGCAACTTAACGTGCTCACACCAGAAGAAAAACATGTCATCGAAGATAAAGGAACCGAAGCTCCATTTACCGGAGAGTACGATGATTTTTGGCAGGAAGGCACATATATTTGCAGACGTTGCAATGCGCCCCTGTACGAATCAACTGCCAAGTTTCACTCAGGGTGTGGCTGGCCTTCCTTTGACCAGGAAATTCCTGGTGCTGTGAAACGGCTTCCCGCAGGGAATCATTCTTGGGATTGGATGGAAATCCAATGTGCCAGTTGTGGAGCCCATTTGGGCCATGTGTTTACTGGGGAACATTTCACAAAGTCCGATACACGTCACTGTGTAAATTCGCTCTCGATGCGGTTTATAGCGAAAGGAAATACTCCTCCTCAATCCCCCTCTTTTTAAGAGGGGGAAGCAGGGAGCGTCCATCTATGACTCAAACAGCAGTATTTGGCGGCGGGGGTTTTTGGTGTACGGAAGCTATTTTCCAACGTATTCGAGGAGTACTATCCGTAACTTCAGGATATGCAGGGGGCTCCACTTCCTCCTTGGGACTTGGCGGAGCAAAGCCAACGTATGAGCGAGTGGGTATGGGCAATACGGGTTTCGCAGAAGTCGTCAAAGTGGAATTTGATCCACATATCATCAAATATGAAGAACTTCTCGATATTTTCTGGCATCTCCACGATCCAATGACAAAAGACCAACAAGGGGCAGATGTTGGGACACAATATCGTTCGATCATTTTATATACAAATGAAGAGCAACGAATAGTTGCGCAAGAAAAAAAGAAAGAGTTACTAAACTCTGGAGAATTTGCCAAACCAATTCTCACTGAAATTATCCCATTAGATCAATTTTATACTGCAGAAGAATATCATCAAAATTTCTATAACGAAAATAAAACATATCCGTACTGCCAACTTGTCATCGATCCCAAAATCAAGAAGCTTCTTTCCAAGTACAGTCAATACGTAAAATAGGCTCTTTTCATTTGATGAGAGTATCGTATATTTAATATTTGTGTATGAACCATCAAGAAGAAGAGCCTCAGATACGTCCTCGTGGAAAAAAAGTGATGCTTCCCCACGGCGGTCTCCCCGAAGTCATTCCTCAATACCTTTTAAATCTTATCGCGCAAACAGGTGGTCCAGATGGTCCAATTGGGAAACAATTTGTTGCAGATCCCCAGTCAGAACGCGCTGGATTTGAGGGTGTTGCCAGTGATCCCCTCATTGAAGATGAACATTTGGCCGCACCTGGACTCGTGTATAAATATGATGCCATCGTTGACGAGGGTGGAACTGTTCTTCGCCCCGGACGCGCCCTTTGGACTATTACCTATACCTGTGCCGCGTACTGCAGGTTTTGCACACGCGGACGAGAAGTCGGTGTACCGGCTGGCTACACATGGGAAGGCAATAACCAACCGCATTCACCACATTTAAGCAGGGAGCAAATAGACAAGGCGCTAGAATTTATTGAAAACGAACCGCATTTAAATGAAATCATCCTTTCTGGCGGCGACCCTCTGACAGTGCACCCGGATGTGTTGAAGTACGTTCTCTGGCGGTTATCACTCCTTCAAGAGAAAGGGAAGTTGGACATCGTTCGGATAGGAACACGTTTGCCAATTCACAATCCGCTCGCCATCAAAGATACGCACTATGAAGCAGTAGCCCAACTGCATAATCCCAGACTCATGGTACACATCAACCATCCGCAGGAATTGACACCAGAGGCTCTCTCAACTCTCGACCGTTTCCGTCGCCAATGTGGTGCCATCGAAATGAGTCAAACCGTCCTCCTCAAAGGTGTAAACGATACTCCAGACACTTTGGTAGAACTTTTTAGAGAGATCGCAAAACAGGGAATGGTTCCGTATTACTTATATCAAAATGACCCAGTGTACTGGGCTCACCATTTCACGGTGCCAATTCGAGAAGCAATCGATCTTTGGCAACAAGTACGTTCTCGTCTCTCCGGGGTGGCGGCCACGTGCAGATTCGTCATTGATACTCCCGGTGGATATGGAAAAGTGCCGATCCCAGAAGGAAATGCATGGAAGGTGGACTGGGAACAGGGGTTTACAGATTTTAACGGGACTCATTTCGAATTGGAGTAGTGATTAGTGGAAACGAATATTTCCCTTATCATCAGCTTGTGCAAATTCAACTACTGCTCCATCTGGATCAGTAATATAGAGGGTATTTAACTCTTGTTGATCTGCAGTTTGCATATTGTTGTCACGATTTCCTTCACGAACCCAATAAATGGTGTATGCATCGTTATCAAGCGACGGGTCAGGAGGATACACTCCAGCGTCATGAAAAGTGAGCATCATTGGTTTTCCCTCTACTTTTACAGAGTATGGTGAATCCAGCTGGATTGGCTTCCCTTCGAATGTCTGATATGCTTCCGCCCTTTTGTTGGAAGGGACAGTATATGCGGTCGGCTCTATCTTGGGCTTCACACTAGGCATTGTTGGAGCTGGATGTGTTGGTTCTACAGCTGTTGGCTCGCGCTGCCCTTGTGATAGCTTGAGACTTGCAAACAACCCTAATCCTGCTCCTGTGAGTAAAACACCTCTTTCAATCTTTTGCCAAATACCTTTAAGTTCCATATACCTCTCACTATATAGCTCTTGCTGATTACTTTCCACACTATTGTAAAATCCCATATTATTTACTTTCCATACTCTTACTGATATAATACACTATATTCAAATACATATGCATGGCTACACCTGCCAGACGTATATGGATTGGTCGCTCTGTAACAGTACTGAACACACTGTCTGGGCTAGAGAGTAAGCCAATTGCTTATTGTCTAGCCCAGGCAATATTCCGGACCTGAAGGCATGCTCAATGAGGAGATATTCCATGAGCAAAATTCATCTGGCTACTTTATTGGTAACCATTGTTGTTTTCGTTTCGTTTGCCTTTCCTGGTACCACTATGGCGGCACAGCCTCGTGAACCATGGAGTATTTCGAAGAACGGGCAATACGTCATCAACACACTCGGCAATGTGCTCGTGGCAACAGATATTCGGGCACAACAAACCTTCACGCTATCGCTGGAAGGTGACATTCTTCCCGTCTTCAAGTGGAACGGGAGCATGGTCGCTTTTGAAATCAATAACCCTGACCTTTTCTACGGAAACACGCTGTGTATCCTGGACGTCAGCAATCAACTTTTCGTTGAGGCAGAAAGCAACGTTGACCCCAATACTTTTTATTGGTTGGGAAACAAATTGGTCGCCCAGCGCAAAAACGTTGGGGCAGGCGACAGCCAAACCCTCCAGTATAACGAAAAGACAGGAGACACAACCGAAACCTGGAATTAGTTTTCAGTATCTGCAGACCCTGTAAAACAGGGTCTGAACCAAAGTTCATCTTGAGGCGCATTTTGGTTCAGACCTTATAACTTTTGAATCACAACGAGTCCCGTAAAAGGAGGAAGTGGATACGGTTTTCCATTCAAATGGAAACAATCGAGTCGTCCATTGATGTGTTCTTCGTATCCAGGCTGAAGGTAGGTCTGAGTGGAAATTACTTTTGATTGAATCCCTTGTTTTTTCCAGACAGTTTGGATAAAACGCGCATACTGTCCCACAGGTAAATATGCATACCGTTCGTACTTTTCTTCCTCAAAGCTTTTCGCCCAACTGTAATGGATCAGGACCTCCAAAGCTAGCCCAGCATCCATTTGTATAGTCGCTCCTTCCATCCATTTTTCTTGATCCACAAGCTTTTGAATTTGAAGCTTCTGCCAAGTAGTATCTGCTCCTTTAAATTGATTGATAAAGGCATGAACAAATTCAACAGGAACGGCATCCTCTTTCTCACCTTGCGTTCCTACACGCACTTGAACGATCTCTTCAGGAATAGATGGTTGCATGAAATCACGCACGATATACACTTGACCTTTACGCAAAATTCGCCCTACCTCAGCACTTGCGTGCGTCAAACCTCGCTCAAGGATAAAGTTACCTTCCCGCGAGATAATTTCGTGATTTACTGAAAGAGCAAGAACAACATCGACGCTATTGCTTCGAAAGGGAAGGAAAAGAGCTTCTGCTTGAAGCGATCGAAGTGATTCTCGCCGTCCCCGTTGGCGATGCGCCATTTCTACTCCATTAATTGTCTCAAGCATAGGGACAGAAAGGTCACTCATATAAAACGTAGGACGTTTTTTCTGAAGGAGATCCGAAAGAGTATCTTCTACTTGTCCTGTCCCAGCTCCGATACTGACGATCGTTGGGTTCATCATATCGGTAAATTGATCAACCACGGGATACACTCGAGCTACTTTATCTGGAGTGGAAGAGTTCATGCGAGTTTGATATCGCTCAATATTGGGTCGATCGCCCAGAGAGGCTGCAATGTCTGCAGAAGAAAACTGTTCACCCATCATAATCTTATATTATATCACTATTTACCTATTTGGGGGAAATGAGGTGAGAGTGACCATACGAAGAAACCCACCTCAACATTCGGGTGGGTTTCTCTTCGTTACAGATAAAGTGAGACCGGTGAGGATCGAACTCACGACACAGAGCTTAAAAGGCTCCTGCTCTACCACTGAGCTACGGTCCCTCGTCGGGATGGATTACGCTTATTATCTCACCATGTGAGATAGTATCGCTCCATCATCTCTCCTCTTCAAATTCCGTTAGGAATTTGGGGTTATCAAAATCGCAATGCGATTTTGGAAAGGAGGAGCTAATTGCCAATAGCGAGTTCTGTAAAGAACAAGCGAAGCAATTATGCTCTGACGCGGTGACCCCAGAGGGAGTCGAACCCTCGATTTTCGGGATGAAAACCCGACGTCCTAGGCCACTAGACGATGGGGCCCAAAAGATAGTTTGTAGTTAATAGTGACTAGTTTGCAGCTAAATACAAACATTTCCCTCAACAACAAATCCCTCTCCAGGGTATTGTGTAGTATAACACCTCAACCTCTCCAGATTCAATGACTTGAACCTCTTGGGGGAAGGTGTACAATTTCACTTGTCTATGGCGCTTAGTATATCGATTTCAGCCGAAACCGTCGCCCACATTGGATCTTTTCCAATTTCTAACTCAATGCTCACGAGTATTGTTGTCAGTGTCGTCATCGTCGCTTTCGCCTTTATTGCAAATAAAAGCCTCAAAAACACAGGGAAACCTTCTCGTTTTCAAGCGTTTGTTGAACTTATTATCGAATCACTCAGCCAACTTTGTTTGGATATTACTGGCTCTGCTGCAAAAGCAACCAAGTTCGCTCCTCTAGTTATTTCATTTTTTCTCTTTATATTGTTGAACAACTGGTTTGGATTGATTCCAGGGGTTGGAGCAATCGGTTTTACGTCCCCAGAATCCACATTTGTACCCTACTTCCGTGCAGGAACAGCTGATTTAAACACCACCTTAGCTCTCGCTATTATTTCTGTGTTCATGACTCAAGTATTTGGATTTGGGGCACTCGGGATTCACTACAGCCAAAAGTATTTGAATCTGAAAGACCCAATCATGTTTTTTGTGGGGATTTTGGAAACAGTGCTAGAGTTTGCCAAAATTATCTCCTTCGCATTCCGTTTGTTTGGAAATATTTTTGCGGGAGAGGTTCTCCTTTCAGTCATGACCTTTCTCGTTCCTCTGATCGTTCCAATGCCATTTTATGGCATGGAGTTGTTTGTCGGTGTTATTCAGGCTCTGGTTTTTGCAATGCTTTCTCTTGTATTCTTTAACTTGGCGATACTCGGCCATGAAGAAATAGAGGAAGAGCACGCGTAATTAATTGAAAAGGACCCTCCTATGCTCAAGCTAAGGCGGGGGAAAGTATTATGAAAGATCTCGCAATCGGATTATGTATGGGACTTGGCGCTATCGGTCCAGCTCTTGGTATTGGTATTCTCGTGAGTAAGGGACTCGAAGCCATTGGTCGTAATCCTGAGGCTTCAGGAAAAATCCAAACCAACATGATCCTTGGTATGGCATTTGCAGAAGCAGTTGCTATTTACGCATTGGTTGTAGCCTTGATTATTAAATTTGTTTAAGGAATCCGTATGGAAATCCATGTATCACAAATTATTTTTCAAATGATCAATTTTGGAGTGGTTTTTGGTGCCATTCTCTTCTTGCTCTACAAGCCCATCATCAAAATGCTCGATGACCGCCGCAACAAAATTGAGGAGGGTCAAAAAGCAGCAGAGGCAAGTATTCGTGAAAAGGAAGAAATTGATGCGCTTAAGAAAAAAGCGAAGACACAAGCTGAGAAAGATGCCAGTAAGCTTATTGAAAAAACTGAGGATGAAGCAAAAGAGTTGAAGACAAAATTATCCAAAGAAGCAAGAGATGAGATGAAGATTTGGAAAGAAAAGGAAATGAAGAAGTGGGATGACCAAATGGCAGCTATGAAAAAAGAAATGGAAAAGAACGTGGCTGATATGGCTATCGCTATTGCCGGCAAAGTAATCGGAGCAGATGTGGATAAGAAAACACATGTAACACTTATCAACAGTTCGATCAAGGAATTAGAACGTTCATTGAGTTAAGAAGTAAGAGTTAAGAGGTAAGAATAAAAAGTATGCAGAAAGTTATTATCGAATCCGCTATTAAGTTAGACTCAAAACAACTTGAAGCGATTGAAGCCATTTTGAAGAAGAGGGTCAGTGGTAAATTCTCGTTCGAGAACACAGTCAACCCTGAAATCTTGGGTGGCATTCGCGTCACGATTGGAAGTAAGCGCATTGACTTGTCACTCAAAGGAAAGTTAGAGCAAGTTAAAAAACAATTGGCATAATATCTATGGCAAAGACACCCTTTGACAACATCAACACTATCGAATTCACACCTCAAGTTTCATCCGTTGGAACGATTGAGTCTTTGGGAGATGGAATCGCACACGTGACTGGTCTTGATGGCGTCATGATGGGTGAAATTGTGGAGTTTGAAAATGGCAAACAAGGCTTGGCGCTCAACTTGAAGGAAAACGAAGTCGGTATTATTTTGCTTTCCGATAGCGTCGGCATTGATGTGGGTCAAGAAGTCAAAACCACAGGGCGTATCCTTTCGATTGGGGTTGGCGATGAAATTATCGGCCGCGTCGTGGACGCTCTGGGCAAACCAATCGATGGAAAAGGTGAGTTCAAGATCAAAAAATACTATCCGATGGAAAAAATTGCTCCTGGTATCGTCACCCGCAAAGGCGTCTCTGTCCCTTTGCAAACTGGAATCAAAGCGATCGATGCCATGATTCCAATCGGACGAGGCCAGCGCGAACTCATCATTGGTGATCGCGGAACCGGGAAATCATCAATCGCACTACAAACGATTATCAATCAAAAAGGAAAGAATTGTTTGTGCGTCTACGTCGCCATTGGCCAAAAGCAATCGTTCCTCGCACAAACCACCGCAACACTTGAATCCTACGGGGCACTTGAGTACACAGTTATTCTCTCCGCAAGTGCCGCTGATCCTGCATCCACTCAGTACTTGGCTCCGTATGCAGGGACTGCCATCGCCGAGTATTTTATGGATCAAGGCAAAGATGTATTGATCGTCTACGATGATCTAAGTAAACATGCAGTCGCCTATCGCGAAATTTCACTTTTGCTTCGTCGCCCATCTGGTCGTGAAGCATATCCAGGCGATGTATTCTATTTGCACTCAAGATTGTTGGAACGTTCATGCCGCTTAAACGAAGAAAATGGTGGAGGATCTATCACGTCTCTTCCAATCATAGAAACGCAAGCCAACGACGTGTCCGCGTATATTCCAACCAACGTTATCTCTATCACCGACGGACAAATTTTCCTCGAAAGTGACTTATTTAACGCTGGCGTGAAACCTGCCATTAACGTTGGTATTTCCGTCTCACGTGTTGGAAGTAGCGCCCAAATCAAAGCCATGAAACAAGTTGCTGGCACCATGAAGCTTGATCTTGCACAATTTCGTGAACTCCAAGCGTTTGCACAGTTTGGTTCCGACTTGGATGCTAAAACCAAGGCACGTATCGATCGTGGCGACCGTTTAACTGAAATCTTGAAACAGCCTTGGGAAAAACCCCTCGATGTCACGCAACAAGTGGCTATTATTTTCGCAGGAACACGTGGCTATTTGGACACTGTCAAAAAAGACATGGTGGTCACCTATGAGCAAAAATATCTTGAGTATATGAATACAATCGGGAAAGAGGTTCTTGCCTCGATTGCAAAGGAAGCCAAGATTACTGACGAAGCTGAAGCTCAACTCAAGAAATTAACTGAGGATTTCAACGCAATACACGCTGAATGGATGATCGAGCAAGAGTAAAAAATTCAAAATTCAGAATTCAAATTTCAAAATGAAAAGCTATTTTGAAAATCTTGAAAAGAGAATAACGCTATTTGCTGAAAATACTATTCGGTTATGTAGAAAATTAAAGCAGGATAGTATCAATAAAAGATTGATCGAACAATGTGTTGCCGCAAGTGGATCTATAGGAGCAAATTACTTTGAAGCAACTGAAGCCGAAAGCAAAAAAGATTTTGTTCACAAAATGAAAATCGCGAAAAAAGAAATTAAAGAGGTTAAACATTGGCTTCAACTTCTAGGCGTAGCAAATGAACAATATGTCGATGACTTCCGTATATTATGGAAGGAAGCACATGAATTGCTACTTATTTTCTCCAAAATTGTCCACAATGCAGAGAAGGAAGTGTTTAATTGAAATTTGAATTTTGAAGTTTGAAATTTAGTTTGTATGGCACAGACAAGACTTATCAAATCCCGCATCAAGTCCGCTACCAACATCGCAAAAATCACCAAAGCGATGGAGATGGTAAGTGCATCGAAGATGCGCAAAGCTCAGTCGCAAGCACTTGCTTCACGCCCCTATACCCACAAGCTCATGGAAATGCTTCATACGCTCGCGGGAAGTACAGATCCTTCTTTACACCCACTCTTGCGTGTAGGAAACCCTGATGCTCCGGTTTGTATCGTTCTCATTTCAACGGACCGCGGACTGGCAGGAAGTTTGAATGCGAATTTGTTTCGCTCGACATTTCAAGCGGTCAGTGAATATCCAAACGTTGTATTTATCACTGTCGGAAAAAAAGCAAAAGAATTTGCACTGAAGACCGGAAAACGTATCATTGGTGAATTTATAGGTCTTCCTGACTCATTAACATTAGCCGACGTGCTCCCCATTTCCCATCTTATTCAAGAAACGTTTTTGAAGGATGAGTGCAGTATGGTGAAAACTGTCCACATGCAGTTTGTGAGTACCCTCACACAGAAGCCGGAAGTGACCCAGTTGCTGCCTATAGCAGCAACTGTCATCCCGAGCGAAGTCGAGGGATCCGTTAAAAAAGAATACGTTTTTGAGCCCTCACCTCAAGAAATGTTAGGATTTTTGCTCCCGTTTTATGCCGAGAATGGCTTTTATCAAACCATGCTTGAGGCAAAAGCAAGTGAGCACAGTGCCCGTATGGTCGCGATGAAGAATGCGAGTGATAATGCCAAAGATATCGTTTCTTCGCTCAAACTTGAGTATAATAAGAGCCGTCAGGCCAGTATTACAACAGAGTTGTTGGATATTACGACTGCGTCAATGACAGTTTAGTCTATAGTTTGTAAAACACATAGTGAAAAACAAATAAAGGAATAATATGACCAATCAAAAAGGTATCATCACTCAAATCATTGGACCAGTCGTGGACGTCAAGTTTGAAGGCGAGCTTCCATCAATCTACAATGCGCTGAAATTAACTTTGGGGGATGGCAAAGAGCTGACGCTTGAAGTTGAACAGCAAATTTCTGACACAGAAGTTCGTGCCATCACACTTGGTCCAACCGATGGCTTAGTACGTGGAACGCAAGTCGAAGACACAGGAGCTCCGATCAAAGTACCCGTAGGAGACGCGACGCTCGGCCGTATTTTCAACGTGGTCGGTGAACCAATCGACAACAAAGGTCCTGTGAAAGCCAAAGAATTTCACCCCATCCACAAAAAAGCTCCCGAGCTGGTTGACCAAGAGACCTCAGCTCAAGTGCTGGAAACTGGAATTAAAGTCATTGACTTGATTGCGCCATTTGCTCGCGGTGGAAAAGTCGCCGCTTTTGGAGGAGCAGGGGTGGGAAAAACGGTTATTATCCAAGAATTAATTCGTAACATCGCGGAAGAGCACTCCGGTCACTCCGTCTTCGCCGGTGTGGGCGAACGCTCACGTGAAGGCAATGATTTGTACCATGAAATGATCGACTCAGGCGTCATCGCCAGTACCATCATGTGCTTTGGGCAGATGAATGAACCACCGGGAAATCGCTTGCGTATCGCACTGACTGCGCTAACCATGGCGGAGTTTTATCGCGATGAGCGTGGTGAGGACGTGCTCTTGTTTATCGACAATATTTTCCGCTTCTCGCAAGCAGGATCGGAAGTATCCGCACTTCTTGGTCGTATTCCCTCAGCTGTCGGTTACCAACCTAATTTGGCAACCGAAATGGCTGCCTTGCAAGAGCGTATTACTTCGACAAAGAAGGGTTCAATTACCTCCTTCCAAGCTGTGTACGTGCCGGCAGACGACTACACCGATCCAGCACCAGCCACCACATTTGCTCACCTTGATTCAACAATTTCCCTGGATCGTGCATTGGCAGAACAAGCCTTGTTCCCCGCTGTGGATCCACTCGCCAGTAGTAGTAAGATTTTGATTCCCTCTGTCGTGGGTCAAGACCACTATGATGTAGCGCGTGGCGTGCAAAAAGTCTTGCAACGCTACAAAGAACTTCAAGATATTATCGCAATCCTTGGTATGGATGAACTTTCTGATCAAGATAAGAAAATCGTTATGCGTGCGCGCAAGATCCAACGGTTCTTGTCTCAACCATTTTTCGTCGGTGAAGTCTTTACCGGCATCAAAGGAAAGTACGTTCCAATTGCCGAGACTGTTCGCGGATTCAAAGAAATTTTGGATGGGAAACACGATGATTTGCCAGAACAAGCATTTTATATGGTGGGAACCATCGATGATGCGGTAGAAAAGGCAAAGACATTATAACAAGGAGCCTATGGCACAAGAACGTCCATCACTCATACATGAAGAACTCGCGCAACAGATTCATAAAGTTCTTCAATATTATCCGAATACAGACTTTGCGAACCTTCCAACCGACGTACTTATCGATGTGTTCAGAAAATGTACAACTACACAAGAAAAGTTACTCGTTCATTTTATTTTCATGGGTGCCAGCGCTGATGTGTTTGCGATTTCCGAAATTATTAAAATTCTGGATGGCACATCCACACTTGACTCTGATATGGTTTTGCGTGCTTTAGTTGAAGGGTCGCAAATTCGTTATCGTTCATAAGTATGTTTATTACGAATAATCAAGAATTTGTATGCGAACAGTGCGGGAAAAAAGTGGGCAAACATCCAACGAGTAGCCGTGATCATTGTACGTATTGTCTGTATAGTAAGCATGTTGACGTGAGCCCAGGAGACAGACAAAACAGGTGCCAGGGATTATTACAACCAATTGGGCTGGAAATCAAAGAAGGGAAAACGCAAATCGTGTACCAATGCATATCGTGTGGAGAACGAAAAAAGAATATTGTGGCACCAGATGATAATCAAGAAATGGTCCTACAGTTATCAACAAAACCAGTTTAATTATTAGTATTATTTTTTATATTGTCATCCTTGCGAAGACAAGGATCCAGGAAATGAATACTTACTTTGTCTACATTTTAGCAAGTAAGAAACATGGAACTTTATACATAGGAGTAACAAATAATTTATATCGTCGAGTTTGGGAGCATAAACAAGGATTGGTAGAAGGATTCACAAAGCAATATAAAGTAAATCAATTAGTATGGTTTGACCAAACAAACGATATCGGGGAGGCAATTCAACGAGAGAAACAAATAAAAGTTTGGAAAAGAGCTTGGAAAATAAGAATTATTGAAGAATTGAACCCAACCTGGAAAGATTTATATAACCAATTAGAATTATAAAAATGGATTCCTGCCTCCGCAGGAATGACAATCGGTATGCAACTAAACCTTCAAATTGTCACACAAGAAAAAGAACTCGTCAACGAAATGGTGGATAGCGTCACTGCAACCACCACGACAGGTGAAGTAACGATCTTACCTGAGCATATTCCGCTCATGACCAAACTCGCGGATACAGAACTCATCTACAAGATCAAAGGTCAACTATACTCATTGGCTGTTACCAGTGGGTTCTTAAACGTTGAACCAGAAAATAAGGTAGTGATTCTCGCTGACTCCGCTATTCGTAGTGAAGAAATCAGTGAAGCAAAAGCAGAAGAAGCAAAAAAGCGCGCAGAGGCTACTATGCAAAACGAAAAGCTGAGTAAAACAGAACTGCTGATTGCTGAAGGGGATCTACGCAAAGCATTATTGCAACTGAAAGTGGTTCGCAAACGAAAAACGCACCTATGAAGGCAGAATTAAAGAAAGCTCTCCGGGAAGAAGAACGACTTCAACAGATTGCGCGCGAAAGAAAAAGGAGACGCGAAGAAAAGTGGGCCCAAGAATCGGGAGATAAACGAAGAGCAGAGCCAGTAGAGTTATCCACGGAAATTCCTCTTGTCCCAGAAAAACAAAAAGAGAGAAAAAGAAATCAACGAACTTCAGTCGTACCACAACAACCTCCTCATCGACAATTTATATCCGACGAGACGGGAATGAAAAGAATCTTGGAAAAAAAGGGTGTTCTACTTGGACAACAACCACAAGAAAGAGAGTAGCTCATATTTTTTCTTTTCGTGTCCTAGACAACACCTTCAGAATCTGTACAATAGGCAAGTATACAATATAAAAAGACCGGATCCTTCTTACAACGTGGGACCCGTTTTTTTTAAAAACTTGTTTAATCAAAACAAGTCATAAGGAGTATGTATGAACCCTATGGAGACGACGGTTCTCACAAAAACAGGCTACGACGAATTGGTGGCAGAACTCAAAGAAATTAAAGAAGTAAAACTTCCCAAAGCAATTGATCGCGTTTCTGTGGCTCGTTCTTTTGGTGATCTCTCTGAAAATAGTGAGTATCATGCTGCACGCGAAGATTTATCTTTCCTCGAGGGACGTGTCAGTGAATTGGAAGATCTTCTCGCTCGTGCAAAAGTCGTTAAACAAACCAAAGGCAAAAAAACGAATGTCTCGGTTGGTTCTACAGTTACGGTTCACATCGGTCGGGCAAAACATACATACCAAATCGTTGGTGAGTGGGAAGCCAATCCAAAAGAAAAGAAAATTTCAGAATCCTCTCCTCTTGGAAAAGCCTTGATGGGTAAAGAAATTGGGGAAGAGATCGAAGTTGAAGCGCCAGCGGGGAAAATAAAATACAAGATTGCCGAGATTGCTTGAGAGAGGATGAGTAGACTAGTAAGATCAGTAGATTAGGTTCTTCCTGCTTTTTGCGTGATCAATCCTAATCACCTTGTCTAGTAGTTTTCTAGTACAGATGTTTTTTATTACAGAAATCATTGGTATTGTGGGTGCTCTCTACCTTCTAGTGACGGTGTATTTGGTCTTTCGAGGTTCCAATTTCATTCCTACGCCACAATCCGTCATTAACGAAGCACTACTCCTCCTCAAACCCAATCAAACATTCATCGACCTCGGATTTGGGAATGGAGAAGTATTAGAGACAGCGGTTGGAAAACATGTAAAACAAGCAATCGGGTATGAGCTCGATTTTTTGCGCTTCTTTTACACATATGTTCGACTTTTCCCCTATATCAACCGTGGAACGGTTCAATTGAACTATACCTCTATTTGGAATGCAGATCTCTCTAAAGCGGACATTGTATACACATTTTTCACCTCATATCATATCGACGAACTGTATCAAAAAGCGAAACATGAAATGAAAAAAGGAAGTTGGTTTATTTCTTATATTCATCAAGTTACGCTGGTTAAACCAACCAAGCAGAGTGGCAATCTTTTTTTCTATCGCATGTAAATAAATGCTACAATAACAAAACCTATGCCAACACCTTCTCTCTCAACTACATGGGACTTCTCACCACTTTTTGCAAATGATGACGATCCCCAGATCATGCAATCTAGGCAAAAAGCCACACAAACAATCCACGCATTTGTCACACGCTGGAAACAAAATAGTGAATACACAACCAATCCGCACATACTTCGCCAGGCTCTCGATGAATACAATACGCTATTTGAAGACACTGGGCTCAATGCAAATGAAGAATATTACTTTTCACTTCGCAGTGCTCTTGAGCAAGACAATAGCGCTCTCCATGCAAAGCAGCAACATGCTGATGAAACCACAATTGCACTCGCCAATGAAGTTCAATTTTTCACCCTTGCACTGTCACATATTTCTACAGAAACACAATTCAAACTTCTCGTATCGTCAGAACTTACTCCATATCGACATTTTTTAGAAATGACATTTGCTCAATCGCCGTATATGTTGAGTGAACCAGAAGAAAAAATTCTCAATCTCAAATCGCTCCCTGCCCACCAATCGTGGGAACGACTCACAGAACATGTGCTCGCTAAAGAAAACGCACGAATTCGTTTTGCAGATGGGACAGTGAAAAAACAAACACTGGCACAGTTGGCAACACTTTTATCCAATCCAAACAAGGACGTTCGTGACCAAGCTGCGAAAGCTCTCCACAAGATCTATAAAAAGCATAGTGATGTCGGAGAAGCAGAGTTAAATGCTCTGCTTCTCAATAAAAAAATTGATGACGAATTGCGTGGGCTTTCTCGTCCAGAACTGAATCGATTTTTACATGATGATATTGATGCTGAGGTGGTGGATGTCCTTGTCTCAACAGTTGAGTCCTTTTACCCTCTCGCGCACAGACTGTACGAATTGAAAACCAAACTGTTCAATATTCCTCGTCTCGCTTATCATGAGCGTAATCTCGAATATGGAGCAAAAGAATCATCGTATTCATATGAGCAAGCAGCAACGTTGGTTCGCACCGTGTTCTCCTCACTTGATCCTGAGTTTGGAACGATTTTCGCAACATTAACCACCCAAGGAAACGTTGATGTCTATCCCAAACAAGGGAAGGCGAGTGGAGCGTTTTGCGCCATTATTTTGCCATCACAGCCAACCTACATCCTCTTGAACTTTACAGGAAAACGTCGCGACGTCACCGTGCTTGCACATGAATGTGGCCATGCGATCAACAATGAGCTCATGAAGGGCAAGGTGAGCGCACTTGATTATGGTTCGCCTCTCTCCACAGCTGAAGTTGCCAGCACATTTATGGAAGATTTCGTCCTCGATCGATTGATGAAAGAGGCAACTGATGAAGAACGACTCTCTCTCCTTATCGAAAAGCTTGATGCCGATATCTCAACGATCATTCGCCAAGTCGCCTGTTTTCGATTTGAACAAGAGCTGCATCAAACGTTTCGCAAGCAAGGGTATCTCCCAAAGGAAACAATTGGAAAACTGTTCACACAACACATGAGTGCCTATATGGGTCCATTTGTTGAACAATCAAAGGGCAGCGAGAATTGGTGGCTCGCATGGACACACATCCGGACCTTTTTCTATGTTTATTCATATGCAAGCGGTCTCCTCATTTCTAAATCTCTGCAAGCCAGCGTGCGCAAAGATCATTCCTTTATCACTCAAGTCAAAGGATTTTTATCTGCCGGTACCAGTGATTCTCCCAGAAATATTTTCGCGCGGCTGGGTATCGATATTACC
Source organism: Candidatus Cerribacteria bacterium 'Amazon FNV 2010 28 9' (assembly GCA_003176165.1). Taxonomy (GTDB): domain Bacteria; phylum Patescibacteriota; class Microgenomatia; order UBA1400; family UBA12028; genus PSRQ01. The sequence continues at coordinate 5,136 of PSRQ01000059.1, read as the reverse complement.
GATAAGGCTTTCTGGGAAAACGGCATGAGAGAGATTGAGGCAATGCTGAATGAAACAGAAACCTTGGCAAAGAAACTGGGAAAGATATAGCCTACTTATTTTGCTTTGTATACAACTCTTCCACTCTTGGACCTGCTTTTACAAGCCTCGTGGTAGTAAACGCAAGCCAATTAAAATCGATGAGCATATGAAGTGTTAGCATGACATCTCTGTTTGATGCCTCAAATGGAATAAAACCTTGCATTCTTCCAATCATCAATATATCAGGGACATCTTTCGGACTTCCTTCTGCAATGAAGCAAATAATCCCAATTGCTAAAGGATCACCAAGAGGATATCCTGGTAATTTCAATCGTTGCAATTGTTCTTCTAACTGAATATTTTGTTCGGAACGTCCCATATTTTCTCCTTATTCAAAGTCAGTATACAAACTCCTGTCACAAAAAACAATGCTCTCATGCTACTCTAAAAAGAGTCAACATCTTATAAAGGAGTCACTATGTCAAACGTTGAACAACAAGGCCGTACTCCTGAACAACAGGTCATATTGCGTGATGGCATTTATAAATTTATTGAAAAATATGGCCCTGTTACTAAGCAAGAAGTACTAGTTGGAGGAAAGCGGACTGGTTGGATCTCGCAACAAGAAACCGAAAAACAAATTGTCGCCACAATACTAAAACTGATTGACTCGGGTGAACTTGAGCGGACAGCAACAAACCGCTTACGTGTTACCAAAAAGTGACAAACTCCTCTTCCTCAACTATAATTCATTGTAGAATTGTCATTCCTGCGAAAGCAGGAGTCCAGTTCCTTTAAAATTTAAGTTTTAATGCCTGGATCCCGTATCCCTCATGCGCTTCGCGCTTGAGCGTACGGGATGACAGAAAAAGTTTATGTCCCGTATCGACGAAACCATCCAAGCCAAAAAAGACAAGCGCGCACAACTAGAAGCGCAAGGTGTTGTCGCGCATCCATACTCATTTGATAAAACGCATACAGTAGCTGCCGCTCGCCAAGCTTTGGATGAGGAAGTCAAAACGGCTGGTCGAATCATGAGCAAACGCGAGCATGGCAAAGTCACCTTTTTGACCATCCAAGATCATACCGCTTCCATTCAAGTGCTCATCAAAGAAGAAACAGTGGGAAGTGAGTGGTATTCACGACTCAGTTTAATTGATCCATCCGACTATATTGGCGTAGAGGGAACGGTCATTACGACAAAAACTGGGGAAATCACAGTTGAAGCACGAGAATTAACTGTGTTGTCCAAGGCATTACGTTCTATTCCCACGTCTTGGCAGAGCATTGAGGATAAAGAAGTGCGTTTTCGTAAACGCTACTTGGACATGCTCATCAATCCAGATACTAAACGTGTGCTGGATGCACGCTGGATGATCGAAAAAGAGATCCGCCGCTACTTGCAAGACGCACATCAATTCACCGAAGTTGAAACCCCAGTATTGCAACCACTGTATGGTGGCACCAACGCCAAGCCATTTATGACGCACATGAATGCGCTTGATAGTGATTTTTACTTGCGCATCGCCCCCGAGCTCTATTTGAAACGCTTGATTGTCGGCGGCTATGAGCGCATCTTTGAAATCGCGCGTAACTTTCGCAATGAAGGCATCGACCAAACCCACCAACCAGAATTTACGATGATGGAATGGTACATGGCATATACCGATTACAACGGGATCATGGATGTGGCTGAAGGACTGTTCAAGCATTTGTGTGAAAAATTGTACGGCAATCTTGAGCTATCTGTGGGGGGAACGACGATCAGTTTGGAAGGAAACTGGCCTCGTTTGAAAATGAGTGAGGCGCTGCAAAAGTACAACGATATTGATGTGAACCAATTGAATGATGAACAGTTGCAGCAACAACTTACAACCAACAACGTCGAGTTGACAGGTTCATTTTCACGTGGAAAGGCGGTTTTTAGCCTCTTTGATAAGCTAACAACCAAGCTCCTTGTCAACCCTGTATGGATTATTGATTATCCCAAAGAAGTGAGTCCGTTGGCAAAACAGCACCGCGCTAACGATCAACTTGTGGAGCGTTTTGAGCTCTACATTGGTACCAAAGAAATGGCCGATGGCTGGAGCGAGATCACAGATGCGCTCGAACAACGCGCACGCTTTGAAAATGAGCAAAAAAATATGCGCGAAGGGGACGAAGAAGCGCAACCACTCGATGAGGATTTTTTGGAAGCAATGGAGTACGGGATGCCGCCACTTGGCGGCATTGGGATTGGTATCGATCGCCTGGTCATGTTTTTAACCAACACTTGGTCGATTCGCGAAACAATTGCGTTCCCAACACTGCGCCCAACCGCAGCCCAACTCGCGATGTCGGCAAAAATGCAATCCTCTTCAACAAAAAAACACGCAACTGAACATGATAAGCATGGCATTGACCTTTCACGTGAAAAAGCAGAAGCTCTCGTCCATTCATTGGTAGAAAACCCCGGGCTTCGTGCTCACATGGTAGCTGTTGAAAATTGCATGCGCGGACTCTGGAGTTATTTTGAAGAAAAACAACCCGCCAACGTCAGTGAAACACAAGATACATGGGAATTAGTTGGACTGCTTCATGATGCTGATTGGGAAAAAACAGAAAGTATGCCTGATCGTCACACCTTTTTACTTTCAGAGGAACTACAAAAATTGAACGTTCCTGATTGGTTTGCTGATAGCATCCGCTCGCACAATTTTGAACACACAACCAATCAACGAGGTCCGCAAAGTTTGATGGAGTGGTCTTTGTATGCATGTGATCACATGAGCGGCATCATTGTTGCCTGCGCCCTTGTGAGTCCTGATAAAAAGCTAGCCAACGTGACAATTGAACGAATACTCAAAAAATTTAAAGAAAAATCATTTGCAAAGGGTGCAACACGCGATGAGATTTTGAAGGGGATTGAGCATTTGAACATCGACTTGCAAACACTCGCATCAATTTGCTTGACCGCGATGCAGAATAATGCCTCCAAACTTGGACTATAAGTCCTACCATAAAAAAAGACCGATGAAGATACAACACCCCCATCGGTCCTTAAAGATAACTATGCCTTTTTATACAGGCGTGTCGTCGCGACGTGGTAACCTCGCCGCATCATTTCCGGATGCTTTTGCATATCTTCTAAGCTGCGAGGGTATTCTACGATTTCAAATGCAATTGCATCCATCACCCATTTGGGCGGAATTTGTGCCAATACTTCTGCGATAGTCGGCCGAAAAAAGCCTTCAAAGGCAAACGTATGGTACGTGGTGATCTCAGCGACCGGGATGAGACCAACAGCCTCTTCTTGAAGAGAAGGGTCCCATAAAAAGGATTCACCGCGCAAATCCGATATTGGCCCAATATAGCGCAGCACCCCACTTTCACCAATCTTCCCATAGCGGACAAAGACGACTGGTTTAATGCGAGCGGCAAGCTCTGCAAGGCGTTCATTGGAAATTTCAGGTATACGGCCTGACATGTTCCATCCTCCATCTCTCATTCCTCGGAATTGAAGAATAGCGACACACATTATTATATCACCCATATAGGACTCCGCTTCTTAACCCCATTTCATTTTCTGCTGTGGTAAAATGACTTTTTACTCAATCGAGGATGATCTGTATGGCTTCTACGCACGAACATATTCTCCCTGATTTTGAACGTGGCAGAAAAGGGAAATGGGGAGCACGCAATGGAAGTAACTGCGTTGTCAACGAAGAGGGTTGGTCTTTATGTAATTCCGTGATAGCCACTCAATTTGCAGAAGTTCAACATTCCTCTCTTCCTACTCAGGAAAAAATGATAAGGTATTTTGCCTCAGTGAATGACTTAGATCCCAACACACTATGGCTAGAGTTTTGCACGCTCAACAGCATTGCGATATAAGTTTTGCTCTTGCAGGACAACTAAACCACAAGGTATACTATAGTTAGCTTTAAAGCATTGCTTGGATTAGCACTCTGAGCGCTGTCTGCAAAGAATGCAGACCGGGTAAGCCCGAGACAGCTGGAATAAGAATATAAGTTTTCGGTGGCACCACGTCACAAACGTCCGAGAGAATTGGCGTTTGGCGTGGTTTTTTTATTCCCGCGAAGGCGGGAATCTATGAGGTAGAGGAAATCTTTGCAATTTATGGAAACTGAAGATTGTAAAGGGTATATCTATATATTAACCACTAAGGATAACAATGTTTTATATATTGGTAGCACAGTTGATTTGAAAAGAAGGTTGAGACAACACAAGAATGGTCATACAATATTTACACACAAGTATCATTTATCCAAATTAGTTTGGTATCAAGAATTTGCGTCAATAAGTAACGCAAGGATTAGAGAAAAACAAATGAAAAAATGGAATAGACAATGGAAAATTAACATAATAAATAAATTAAATCCTCATTGGACGGACTTAGATCTATAGTAATGGACCATGAAGGGCGGGATTCCCGCCTTCGCGGGAATAAAATGCTGGACATTAAGTATATTCGTGAACACACAGAAGAATTGAAAAAAGCAATTGCAGACAAACAATTAAACCCTGAATTGATCGATAATGTGTTGGCATTAGACGAACAACGCAGAGAGTTGATTGGAAAAATTCAGGTCGTACGTGAGGAGTCGAATGCATTTCAGAAACAAATCAAAGGGAAACCAACCGAAGAACAAATTACACAAGGGAAACAGTACAAAGAAAAATTAGCGGATCTGGAACCGCAACTTGCCAAGATCGACGAAATGTTCAAGGACTTGATGTACCAAATGCCAAATCCTCCGGCTGCCGACGTGCCAGTGGGAACGAACGAAAGTGGTAACGTTGAAGTGCGTCGTGTTGGTGAAATACGAGAGTTTGATTTCGAACCCAAAAGTCACGAAGAGTTGGCAACCGCACTTGATTTGTACGACAGTAAACGCGCCACCAAGATTGGCGGCTTCCGCGCCTATTTTTTGAAAAATGATTTAGTCAAGCTTGAACAAGCGGTCTTAAATTTCGCGCTTAATTTTATGACAGAGCAGGGTTTTACGCCCATGACTGTCCCGTGGATGGTCAATAAAGAAGCATTGTGGGGGACTGGCTATTTCCCATGGGGAATTGAAGATCATTACACCACCCAAGATAATCAAGGATTGA
>PSRQ01000065.1 GCA_003176165.1 Candidatus Cerribacteria bacterium 'Amazon FNV 2010 28 9' | reverse complement strand
ATAAACTGAATATGTTATAGAGCTATATGAATGAAAGATAAAAAAACAAAAGAGGCGTATATTGCCTCTCCTTTTTCCTCTCATTCATCCCTCCCTATTTGGAAGGACAACCACAATAACATCTTATATTAGTAATGTCAAGTTATTGAGATAGGGAAAATACTTATCATCTTGAGAAAAAAAGGTTTCATGTTGTGCCCGGGGTGGGAGTTGAACCCACAAGATGTTGCCATCATAGGATTCTAAGTCCTACGCGTCTGCCAGTTTCGCCACCCGGGCCATAAATGTGAACGATTACTCGTTGTTTGTACTGTTTACTCAGGATGGTTTGAGTCTGCTCCGCCTTCGTCACACTGCATCATACTACGTATGAGCTGGTTACTTCGGCAGGATAAACAGTTTCGCCACCCGGGCCACTTTTAAATTATATCCTACATATACAAAAAATCCCCGGTTGTGAAACCTGGGGTTCTTTGGGGTCGACACGTAATTCCCGGTGAGGAAGAACCTATCGACATAGTTAGAATACTACTCTTTTCTTATGGGTTTGTCAACACTAGGCTTATATCACGAAAATGGTTTAAGAAATCACAGTATTAGCCCAGAATCAATTTTTCTTTCCTTTTACTTATGCAAAATATGGGTTTATTGTTGTTTTCTCTCTTGAGAAAGCGAAAAGTTCGTGGGATCGAAAAATATTATTGATCACTTTTGGAGTACACCATCAAGTTGGTGTTGCCATCGTTTTCCAGGCCTTTTTGATGACTATCGTACTCCATTTCGTTGAGCCATTGGTTCACTGAACGTGCCCAACTTCCATTGCTGCTAGGGGTGTATTTCGTCATAATTTCCTCTGGAGTGGTAAGCCCTTGATCGATATACCGCTCTTTGAGTTCTCGGGCTGCACGGTCAAAGCTATCTTCATAACTGTTAAAAGCAAGAGTTCCTGCCTTGTTGATCCCAAATCCTAGGCAGTTATGGATGCTAGGATCGGCTGTTTTGCACAGATTACTCTCCTGCATCATAATGGCTGGTAACAGCCGGTAATCGAGGCCATAGCGGTCTGCAGTTTGAACCAAGACCTCCGCATAATGGTCATAGGGCTTGAGGGGAGAGTCATAGCGCTCCAGAAAATTCTGAACGATATCTACTCTGGCATCGCTGACTTGAGCCTCGAAATGAAGGCCGGTGGCATCGCTCCCTCCGGCTTGAAGGAGCGTTTGATTTACTTGGTTTCCCTTTTGTTCAAGATGAAGAGGCGGTATGATAGACGGTGCAATAGCAATGACTGCGATACTGCATACCAGGCAAGTGCCTGCGACAAACAACAGTGTGGATTGGAACGGTAGCCGAGGAAAATGAAACTGGGACGGTTGTCCGATAGCCTCTTGGGAGGTTTCACAAATACTTTCCTCAATTTCCTGAGGCTTTTCGATAGATTTAGTATAGAAACGTTTCGGTTGCTTGATCATGCGAAGTAGCTTTCACTGTATCATTTGTCAAGAATTCCTGTCAATTCATCAGTGTTTTCTTACCTATATTTATCAGGAAGGTTGTATAATACTCTTATCTTTATGCGCGTTTTACTGCGATCAGTTGTCTTTTTTTTGATGCTTCTTACAAGTGTCTCATTTGTGATGCCCACGATAGCTTTTGCTCAAGGACAAATCTTAGGAATTCACGTTCTTTCTCCCAATGACTTACCTGCCGCGGGAGATTTATTGTCAACACAAGATAATGCCAATCACTTCGTGACAATTCCCTTCACCTTAGATGATATAGGACGAAAAGATGAGTGGCAGAGTTTCTTTGATCAAGCGGCTGCGCGCCATTTAACTCCTATTCTGCGTCTTGCGACTCGCTTTGATGGGAAAAACTGGGTAGTCCCAAACCGATCCGATGTCATGAATATGGCGTCTTTTCTTACCTCTCTTGATTGGCATGAAGATAGTCTCATCGTCATTTTATTTAATGAACCGAATCATGCCCCTGAATGGGGTGGAAGTGTTGATCCAGTAAGTTACGCGAATATGTTGGATTTTTCAGTTCAGTGGTTTAAGACAGAACCCAAACACTATACCGTTTTGCCGGCTGCTCTTGATTTAGCTGCCACGACAGGAGGAAGCACGGTGGAAGCGTTCACTTTTCTCAGACAAGTCCTTGCGTATGACAAAGAATGGTTGGATCAAATTGATGGATGGAGTTCTCATTCCTATCCAAATCCTGGATTTTCTGCTTCGCCATATAAAGATGATAAAGAGAGCTTACGTGGTTATACATATGAGTTGTCATTTTTGAGTGGATACACGACACGTCAGTTGCATGTTTATATTACCGAAACAGGGTGGAATCAGAATACACTCAGCAATTGGCAAATTCGTGCGTATTATGCCCAAGCGTATCAAACAATTTGGAGCAAAGATCCTCGAATTGTAGCGGTGACTCCATTTTTATTGCAAGGAGCTCCTGGGACTTTTGCTCCCTTTTCTTTCCTCGATGCAAGAGGTAATCCCACAATTGCTTACGAAATCTACAAATCTCTTCTAGATGGGAAAGAATAAGTCTCCTCTTTTTCTCTTATCCTTTTGTACGTTATGATAGATATATGGCGGATGCAATTCCCACACTTTCGAAAGTAGATCTTCTGAGTCATGTTCCTTCAAATTGTATCGCGTATTTTTGTGCAGAATTTGCATTTGATGAAAATCTTCCTCTCTATGCTGGGGGATTGGGAGTACTTGCTGGGGATATGCTCACACAGGCCGCGCAAGAACAGAAGCCGTTTGTAGGGGTGGGGCTTATTTACCACAAAGGATATGTTCAACAGCGTATTTCGCGGGAAGCCAATATTTATGAAGAACAACTGTTTGATTACAAAAAAGCAGGAATCTCTCTTGTTACAGAAAATGGTCTTCCTTTCACCGTATCTATTCCTATTGGATCGAGAACAGTGAGTATTCAAGTGTACGTAAAAATGATTGGCTCTGTCCCGCTTTTGCTACTCGATACTGCAATTGATGGGAATGATGCCCATGATCGAGAAATTTGCGATCGATTGTATTTTGGAGATCGAGAACATCGGTTAGAACAGGAAATGGTGTTGGGGATTGGCGGAGCTCGATTGTTAGCAGCTCTTGGAATTGTTCCTCACATTTATCACCTCAATGAAGGTCACTCAGCGCTTCTTTTGTATGAGTTGGCACGTATGCGATGTGCGAAAGGCATGAGTCCACAAGCTGCGCTTCAAAGTATTCGTAACGTTATTTTTACCAACCATACTATTGTCCCGTCGGGAAACGATGTGTTTTCAAAAGATTTGTGTGTCTCGTATTTAGCTTCCTACGCGTTAGAATTTCCAATTGAACCCCACGTGCTTGTTCAATATGGACTTATCGAAGATTCTTCTCTTTTTTCTCCAACAATGTTAGCCTTGCGTCTCTCTTCTGTTTCCCAAGCTGTGAGTAAGCTACATGCGCAAAAAGCAGGAGAACTATGGTCCCATCATCCGATGACTGCGGTAACCAATGGTGTACGACAAGCCTTTTGGCAAACAAGTGAGATTCATGGCGCACAAACGGCTGATGAATTATGGAAAGCTCATCTGAAGCGCAAGCAAATTTTATGTGCGTTTGTCCAAGATGTCACTGGGTATGTGTGGGATCCGAATAGTCTTATTATTGGATGGTCCCGGCGCATCGTGCGCTACAAACGCCCACTCGCTTTATTTGAAGATATGGATAAGTTACGTCGACTCCTTCAGCGATCACTCTTTCCCGTTCGACTTATTATTTCAGGAAAACCACACACAAATGATCAAGAAGGACAAGAAATGTTACGCCAGATTTTACGTATCGTAGGAGAAACGCAGGGAGCGGTAGCATATATCCAAAATTATTCACTCCCAATTGCCAAAATTATCCTTTCTGGAATTGATGTCCTCACCAATACGTCGGTCTATGGATTTGAAGCGTGTGGGACGAGTGGTATGAAAGCAGGATTAAATGGAGTGCTGCAATGTGTGGTGAAGGATGGCTGGATGGATGAAGTCGATTGGACTGGCATGGGATGGGTGTTGGATAAAGATCATCCGGGGATTTCACTCTACGGATTACTTGAACAAGAAATTATCCCCATGTATAGTCAGAGAGATGCGCAAGGAGTACCTCAAATTTTTGTAGAACGCATGCAGAAAACGAAGCATATGGTCGAAGAACATTATACGGCTCACCGAATGCTTGGTGAGTTATACGAGAAAATTTATTCAGCCATTGAAAATTAGAAAGAAATATATATGAATCCTGTCCAAGCAATTCTTTTAGGGCTAGTTGAAGGGCTCACTGAATTTTTACCAGTTTCCAGTACTGCACATTTACTTGTTGTTCAACGCTTATTTGGTCTAACAAGTCCCTCTCCTTTTTTTGATGTTGTCGTTCAACTGGGCGCTTTGTTCGCTGTTATCGTCTACTTTTGGCGTCGATTGTTGCTTGTTATGAAAGACACCAGCGCATACGTTGGAGATATAGCACACAAAAAGAAAACTGTGTCCTTCAATCATCTTCCTGATGGAGTGACGATTTTGATTGCAAGTCTTCCGATTCTCATCGTTGGGTTTTTACTTCGCCATAAGGTAGAAGCGTTGCATGACTCACTCTATTTGATCGCTGCGACAAGTATCATTTTTGGTATATTCTTGTGGATTGCAGAGTCTCAAAAACATAAAAAAGAAACGACGACTAAAAATGTTATCGTGATGGGAATATATCAAGTACTAGCTGTCCTTCCTGGTACCTCTCGCTCGGGTATTACGATTGCGGGAGGACTCATGGAAGGTATGGAGTTTGCTCGAGCTTTGGAGTACTCATTTCTTTTAAGTATTCCCGCGCTTGGAGTGGCGGGACTTTATGAGTTATATGCAGCAATAAAGATGCATCCATCATCAGATCTCTTGTTGTTCACGTTGCTTGGAACAGTTACTGCATTTGTGAGCGCATTTATTGTCATTAAGACATTTTTGCAATGGGTTCGTTCACACGGATTTACACCATTTGTGATCTACCGCTTTGTGTTTGGAGCATTGGTGTTGTGGTTGGCTTTGAGTGGGAAGTAGTCCTCACTTGAGCTCAACGAACGCAGGGTTAGGATTTGGGCTTAATTGTCTCTTTCGTATTTCGATAATTTTTTTGTAGAGTTTTACGTACTCTTTCATGCTTGTATCCCAAGAAAAATCGGTTTCCATAGCATTTGTGATGACTGTGGTCCACAATTTTGTATTTCGATACGTTTCTAACGCTCGAATACATGCAATGAGCAGCGCGGTGGATGTGGGAGCTACAAATGAAAAGCCGTTGCCTGTTTTTTGTGCAGGATCAAAATCTTTGACCGTGTCAGAAAGTCCACCCGTTTTACGTACAACTGGTACACACCCATACCGTAGTGCTTCGAGTGCCACGATCCCACCTGGTTCAAACATGCTTGGCATGAGGATCATATCTGCACCAGCAAAAATTTTGTGTGGCAATTTAAAATTGGCGTAGAGATGAGTTCCAATTCGTTTGGGATATTTTTGTGCGAGGAGACGGAATTCGTTCGCAAGTTGTTGATCTCCCCCGCCTAAAATAACAAACTGTATGTTGGTTTCTTGCAACAATTGTTCGAGAATTTCCAAAATGAGATGGAGTCCTTTCTGCTTATCGATGCGGCCTAAAAACGCGAGCAATGGCTTGTTTGGATCTTCTTCTAAACCGAATTCTTTCTGCAAAATTTTTTTATTTTCTCTTCGTTTTTCCAACGTGGTCAGACTATATTTTTTCCCAATAAGGGGATCATGAGAAGGATCAAACGTGTGAGTATCAAGTCCATTGATAACACCAGAAAGGATTGCACGTTTGCGTTGCAATACTTTTTCTAAACCTTCTCCATATTGAGCATCGAGAACTTCGATGGCATGTGTGGGTGATACCGTATTGATCCAATCAGCATGAAGAATTCCACGAAGTAATGCATTTTGATGTTGCAATTTCTTCTCAAACATTCCTGCCAGTTTTTCTGTTCCTCTATCTCGCGTTGTGGGAGGAAGAAAAGAAAAATCCATGTTTCCTTGATATCGGAAATTATGTACGGAAAAAAGAATAGGAATTGATTCCAGTAATTGAGCGTATCTTTTTTCTTTGCGTGCAAGTTCGATAAAGTAGGCGGCATGCCAATCATGCACATGAATCACTTCAGGAAACCATTTATTCTGTTGTTTTTGCAAAAGCAACCATTCTAAGCATCCTCGACACATTAAGTAAAAACGCATGTGGTCATCACCATATCCAAACACGTTTTCACGGAGTGTGTAATACTCTCTATTTTCGAGGAAGTAGACAATTGGTTTTTTAGTTTTATATATACGCAGTTTGCATTCAATATATGGAGTTGTTTTGACGATGGGAGTTTGAGCAGGAATTTTAAAATCTTTGATAAGAATTTTTGTGCGATATTTTTTTTGCTGAATTTTCCCATGAAATGGTGTGAAGATTCGAACATCATGATCCCCTTTGAGGAGCGACTGAGACAAAAAATACAAAACTTGTGAAAGTCCTCCCACAGTCGCGAATGGAGCGACCTCTGCTGAAAGCATCAAAATACGCATGAGCGGATTGTATCATGATATTCTCGATGTTCCACTTCACATAGTGGGATGGTTATATGTGAAATTTCTTTTCGATGTACCGAAGATATGCATCAGCATTGATTAGTTTTCCTGTCACTTTTTGTGCGAGCTGTTCTGAAGTATAGACACGTCCGTGTTGATGGATTTTATCGTTGAGCCAATGGAGCGGTTTTTCAAACCTTCCTTCTTTGATGGCCTGGGGTAAATCTGTATGTTCTTGAATGATGGTTTCGTACAATTGTGCTGAAAAAAGACTCCCCAGGGAGTAGGTTGGGAAGTATCCAATGAGGCCTTGTGACCAGTGAATATCTTGCAAACACCCTTGCGTATCACTTGGTACACTAATTCCAAGATATCTGGAGTATTTTTCATTCCAGGCGCTTTGAACATCTTTGACATCCAACTTCCCTTCAATGAGTGCACTTTCAATTTCAGTACGAATAAGAATATGCATGTGGTATGTAACTTCATCCGCGTCGACTCGAATGAGTGAAGGTTGGATGACATTGAGTTCACGCCAAATCTCTTCGACGTTTTTCCCTTTCAATTGCTTTGGAAAACGCGCTTGAAATTGGGGATATAAAAATTCCCAAAATTCTTTGGATCGTCCAATCATATTTTCCCAGAAGCGGGATTGTGATTCATGTACGACCAGAGAGTTTACAAATCCTAGTGTGGAGTCCGCAAAATCTGGAGAGATTCCTTGTTCATACATACCGTGCCCTGCTTCATGGATAGTAGAAAGAAGCGTTGAAATAGGGTTTGTTTCGATGATGCGAGTGGTGAGGCGTACATCGCCAATGTTGAGTCCCATCGTAAATGGATGTGTCGATTTATCTTGTCGCCCACGCTCTAAATCAAAGCCGATGAGCTCTAGCACATGCATGGAAAAATCCCACAGTTGTTGTCCATCAAAGGTTTGTCTTAAGATACCTTTATCATAGACAGCAGTTTTTTCTGTCAATTGAGGGATGAGTACCTTCATCGTCTCTCGCAAGGGGACAAACGCGTCCATCACTTGCTGATACGTCAACCCTTGCTCATATTCATCTAATAGTGCATCGTAAGGGCTTTGGTTGAACCCATATGTATGGGCTACTTCCCGTTTTAATTCCACGATTTTTTGTAAAGATGGGGCAAAATCTGCAAAATTATTTTGAGCACGTGCGTGTTTCCAGGCTTCGAGCCCAATAGAACTTTCTTTTGAAAGCGCTTGTACTAATTTTTTTGGTAACTTGGTTGCCATGGTGAATTCCCGAGACATTTCGCGCACGAGTGCTTGATCATATTGCGTAAAATCTTGTGGTTTGTTTTCAATGTCCTCGCGAAGTTTTTCGAGCAAGATGCCTAGTTTCTTTTTTGTAGCAAACTCATGATATATGCCCGAAAGTAACTCTAATTGTCGTGCCCGAGCCAATGCTCCTTGTGGAGGAAGATGTGTTTCCTGGTCCCATGAAAGAAGTGCGATGGTTGAGCTCAAGTCTTTGAGTTGTGAGGAAAGCTCGATCAATTCTCGAATGTTGGGATTTGAATGTGTAAAAACGGACATAATAAAATTTTCGATTTACAAATTTACAATTTTCAAACATTAAAGAAGTCCCATTTTTCCTCGTACTTCTTTGACAGTTAATGCAGCAACCTCACAAGCTTTTTGTGCTCCTTGCGCGATGACTTGGTCCACGTACGCAGGATTTGCTTCTAGTTCTTTGCGTTTTTCTTGCAGTGGTTTTAACTCTGCATAGATTGCTTCTGCAATCGTATCTTTGAGTTCAACAAACTGAAGTGTTCCTTGTTGGAAAGACTGTTCGAAATGTTGAACTTGCGTTGGCGCAACAACTTGCAAGAAAGAGAAAAGAGCTTGAAGTCCGCTACTTTTCTCTCCACCAGCTTCTGTTGCTGTAGGAACAGATCGCACTTTTTTGCGAATGGTTTCGAGATCATCAGTTAAATTGATGTAGCTTCCCTCTACTGATTTACTCATTTTTCCCTCCCCGGTGAGGGAGGGAATGTACTCTCCTTTGGTCGCAAAGCGTTTTGGCTCTGGAAAATCGGTCCCATACTCTTGATTCATACGACGTGCGATCTCGCGTGTTACTTCCAAGTGGGGTTCTTGGTCAATGCCAACCGGGACAAGGCCTGCTTTGTAGATGAGAATATCTGCAGCCATGAGGATGGGGTAATTTAACAGTGCCATCGTGGCGTGCTCAGGATATTGTTTGACTTTATCTTTGAACGTGGGCAAGTGTTGCATTTTTGCGATGGTTGTTACACTTGAAAAGTAAAAGGCTAATTCGATGTGTGCGTTCACTTCGGATTGTTGGAACAAGACTGATTTTTGTGGGTCGAGGCCGGCTGCTAAATAATCCACCATCACTTCTCTACGGTTTTTGCGCAGTTCTTCGATGTTGTATGGAGTTGTAAGCGTGTGCACGTCCGCAACCATATAGAAGGTTTCGTACGATGGGTTATCTTGCAGCGCAAGCATGCCCTTCACTGCCCCTAAATAGTTACCTAAATGTAATCGACCAGTAGCTCTGATGCCTGATAAAACTCTTTTTTTCATACATATCCTTTCCTAATCATCTTAAGAATACCAAAAAAACCCTTGCGGACACACCAGAAATTCCGACGTGTCCACAAGGGTCTTCTTTAGAAAACGTTGCCACCTTGTATTGTTTATCTATTGCTAGATCAACCTCTGTATCCGGCTGTTTCAAAACGGCATTCCGGACTGAATATATAACGGTATTCATTCGTCAGTGACATGAAAAAATCTAGCCACTGCTCCCTGTCAGTTATCTGACTTTCTTGTTCCCAACCGAACAGAAAATGGGATTTGATAAGGTGAATATACACTACAAAAAGGCGAAAGTCTAGAAGAAAACTCTATTTTAGAGTTGCTTTAAATATTTATCTAGGTACTTAGTATAGTTGGACTCAGTAATCGCTTCCCCGGGGAAGTGTTTTTGTAATTCAATGATAGCCGCTTGTATGTTTTCTTGGCGACCTTCTTCTTGCCCTGAATTTTCTTTAATTTTCCCAGAGTTATGAAAAGCCCTGTCTCTCCAACGATAATCTTTTTCAATTTTTGGCATATATATTTTATATATTATTTTTGAGCGGCTAGGGGGAATCGAACCCCCATTTCGTCCTTGGCAAGGACGTGTTCTACCACTGAACCATAGCCGCACGATTAACTTTTCAAACGAGCTGCCTCTATTTTAGCATTATCCAATTTCGCGAAAGCAAAATTGAAGAGGAATAGCAGACGAGCGTCAAATATCGCAATGCGATATAAAAGCGAGTCTTGCTATGACGAGGTGCCGAGAACAGGAGTCGAACCTGTGTCCCAGGTTTTTCAGACCTGTGCCTTGAACCGCGTTGACCATCTCGG
>PSRQ01000002.1 GCA_003176165.1 Candidatus Cerribacteria bacterium 'Amazon FNV 2010 28 9' | reverse complement strand
GGGTCGGCGCCTACATTTTTAATTGCCCACTTGTTTTCTAGCTTAAGATATAAAAAGGGAACTTGCTTAATGCAAACACTAAAGTTTGTACAACATTGACAGGCCGACATTTCTGCCGCTACTGAAAGGAAGGATAGCAAGGTTGTTATTTTTTAGCAGCTTGTTTTTATGGAAGTGTGGCACTAATAAGCCGGTGACGGTGCCCTGGGCAATTCCCAAAAGCAAGTCAGTAGGAAAATGTTGCCCCGCTCTGTAACGCAAATAAGCGGTTACAGCGGTTGTGGTGCCGGCCAGTGTATAAAAAACCCATTTCGCATTAGACTCAGGGTGATAATCTGAATACACCTTTGCCATAAAAAATGTTGAAGTAGCAACGAGTGCGACGTGACCCGCATAAAAGGAATTTTTTGCTCCGCCCCTGGTTCGTTGCTCCATAGATGATTCATCTGTGTAGGCATAAGGTCTATACCGATTCGTAAAATAGACGGAGCCCGTGTAAAGAAATCCTGTTATGGACATTGCTTCCAGATAAAGGCCGCTAAGTTTAAAGAAATCCTTTTTTGTGTTTCCAAACAGGAAAAGGAATGGTAGTGGCATGGAAGCAAAGAAGGGATAGTAACTAATTCTATCGAGCGATTCTGAAAACGGACGAACGGCCCAACGGTCGAAACCATTGATGTCATTCTTGTTTAAGGCCAGAATTTCTTCTTCTGTCGAAGGAGATTTGCTGTAGATCTTTGTAAATGCATAGGCAGACCATCCGGCGCCCACGACAAATATGGGAATATCGACGCCTGGCTTGAGTTTATAAATCTGCTGTCTTTTTTCAGGAGTCGAAGTGGGTAAATTTATCCCACCCGAATTAAGCGTGTCTGGCGTGCTCACATCAATGACTGAATCGGGCGGGGAAACTTTTGAAGTATCATTCTGCGCATGAACCAAAGAAGTTAACATTATCAAGGGGGCACAAATCATTAATCGTTTCATCACGGGTAAATTTAACACCATCACTTTACAGAAGTATTAAATAATCATGCCATTAAACGCGGGTAATCAATTCCAATATGATTACGGGAAGCATTTGTTGTTTGCCTCCACGAATTTTCTTATATAAATTGTTGCGCTTGCTATTGGGTTTTGCCTTTATGGATAACAATTTTCTACTGCTACAACAGACATCTAATAAGAGCCCAAATTCATATTCAAAGAATCGGAATGAAAAGAACCGACCTTGATTTATTTGCTTTATCGTTTCAACAATCGCGACGATCTCTCCCGTCTTTTGCGCTTTGATTTGAACCGATGTAGTAGAATCGTAAAGGAAATTCTCGCCAAATACATTTATCCTGGGTATTAAGATGCCTTAGTACTTCTACTAATGGCATTTTCGACCCTTCCAGGAAAGTAATTTTTCCACGATTTGTCGATCAGAATCCGTCGGTGTGTAACAAAACTTTTTGTTGTGTTAACTAAACCTGTTATACTCTTTTCAGTCAATGAATAAACAAAAAATCGTTATGAAAAAATTTTTATTTGGACTCGCCATTCTCCTGATCACAAGCTTTTCAGCTTCTGCCCAAAAGGCCAACCATCACGATTTCAAAAAAGATAACCGGGACATTCGAATGGACAAAAGGGATGCACATGCAGACCGGAAAGACATCCATAAAGACACAAAAGACATTCGCAATGACAAGCGGGACAGGAATGAAGACCGCAAGGATATGCAGGCGGACAGGAAAGACATTCGGAAAGATGAAAAGGATATAAAGGAAGACCGGAAAGACGGCAACAGCCAGGAGCTAGCCAAGGATAAATCGGATCTTAAAAAGGACAGGAACGACCTTTCGTCGGATAAGCGAGATGTGAAAAAGGATGACAAGGATATCCGCACTGATGAAAAAGATCGGAGAAAAGATGCGAAAGACGTCAAAGATGACAAACGAGATCTCGACAAAGATGGGAAAGATCATCGAAAGGACGGTAATTAATCGAATTAGGAAAGGTTCGGAACATTATTCCGGACCTTTTTCTTTTAAATTTTCAAAGCCTAAATTCAATCGTCGATGGAAGGTAAAAAATTTAACCCCGGCCGTTGGGGTATTTCCATTATTATGGACATTATGGAAAAGGAAAATGGAACCGGAGAGACAGCCTTTATTTCGTCTTGAATCTGAAAATACTTTCTGTTCGGAGTACAGTGAGTGAAACACTACGTTATTCTAAAGACCATTAGCCTACTGGTCTGGATTTTCTGCCGTGAATGCATCGCTCATAAGTATTTGTCCGACTCTCCAATATAGTTTTTATTTTTACATCCCCTAATTATCTGACTCCTTACGGAAAAGGCTTAGAAATTAATTTGTCAAATTAATAGCAAAGCAACGTGAATATCTCACCTGTCAGAAATTCTAAATTTTAAATACTGTTTTTATGAGAACACAATTACATTCTTTCAAATTTGTTGTTGCTACAATAGTGCTAACATCACTCGCTTCATTAGTTGAAGCAGCTAATATCACCTCGACCGTTGCGGGGGGGAACTGGAGTGCAACGACTACATGGGTAGGAGGAGTGGTTCCGGTTGCCGGCGACGATGTTACGATTGCCAGCAGCGCAGGGGGTACTACGGTTACCGTTGATATAAATACTGCTGCTTGCGCTACCTTAACGGTAAACTCTACCAACGACAATCAGATGAGCAACCTACTTTTTAACAATGGTTCCGTGCTTACCGTTTCAGGTGATATCACAATAGGCGGCACAGCAATTCAACACGGACATATCATCATGACCGGTGGCGGCACATTGCAAGTTGGCGGAGCACTAACGTTAGGTGCCGGAGGAGTATTTACTGCAGGCGCGGGGACGGTTGATTATACCGGTGCAAATCCCACGATAACTTCGTCCTTTATTTATCAAAATCTTACTTTTAGCGGTACGGGCACCGCCGGTACAGATGGGGCGCTGAACTTCCGCGGAGATCTTCTAAATACAAACGGAGGCACTTTAAATTTCGGCGCCAATAATGTAATAATTAGCGGAACTACGGCCTCACAAACCATAGCCGGTTTTAGTACTACCGGAACCGTATCAATGACCAAGACAGCCGGAACAGCTACTTTGTTCGGTGGTGTAAATGGTGGGGCGTTAACAATCAATGGCACGGGAGGAACACTTGATCTTGGTACCGGGTTAACACATACATTTACCGGTACCTGGGGAAGAGTTGCAGGCACGTTATTCGGCAACTCAAGTGTATTACAAATAGGTGGCAACGTGTCGGGCGTAGGTGGAACGTTTACTGCAGGCACTGGCACGGTTGAATGGAACTCGGGTGGTGCACAATCTTTAGCGAATGTATCTTACTTTAATCTAACGCTATCAAACAGTGGCACCAAAACGATAATGCCTGGGACAACCGTTAATGGTAGCCTCTCCCTCCAAGGCACGACAACCACTACTGGTCCTGCAATAACTTACGGACCGAGTTCCACTCTTGAATATGCGGGTTCTTCAGCGCAAACCTCAACCAATGTGGAATTTCCTGCGGCAAATGGGCCATTTAATTTGAAAATAAATAACGCAAGTGGTGTTACACTACATGCTGCGCGGGCAATCGGTGGTGCGGTAACATTTACAAGCGGCATTCTTCACACAACCCTTACCAAGTTACTTACGTTTAACGCCGAAGCTACATCGTCCGCCACCACAAATACGTCTTTTGTGAATGGGCCGGTTCGCAAAATTTTTGATGCAGCTGAGAGCTTCACTTTTCCAATTGGAGTAACAGGAACGGGCGATGAGCCTCTCGGTATTTCCGGAGCAGCGCTGAACGATGATTTCACTGCCCAATACATACGCAGTTCTGCAACTTCTCTGGGGCCTGTCACTTCGCCAATACTTAATGTCAGCGCGTGCGACCATTGGATATTAACAAAAAACTCCGTGGCAGCCGCCAATGTAGGCTTAACCTTGTCCTGGGATGCTAACAGTCCCTGTAATGCTGGCTCTTTTGTAACGAATCCCGCTACATTGACCATTGGTCATTTTAATGGCACTGCCTGGGATGAGGCTGGCACAAGCGGCAGTTTTACCGGAGATGCTACAGCCGGAACGGTGACGAGGAATAACGTTACTGTCTTTAGTCCATTTACGCTCGCTAATACTGCCGCAAACCAAAATCCATTGCCTGTAACGTTTGGTAACATTAAAGGATTTGTCAAAAATGGCGGTATCGAGATTGATTGGATAACATACAGTGAAGTCAATGTTGATCATTATGAAATTGAACGTTCGGTAAACGGCGGCCAACAATTTCAAACTATCGGTCAAACTGCAGCGCGTAACACAAATAATCAAACGGAATATGGATGGATGGATGCAACCCCGGGAACTGGAGTTAACCTTTATCGGATAAAAAGCGTAGATATTGACGGGAAGGTTTCTTACAGCATAATTGTAAAAGTAAATCTTGTCTTCACTGGCGACGACATTTTAATTTACCCTAATCCAACGCAGAATGGGTATGTATCGTTCCAGTCGTCTGATCTGCATAAAGGAACTTACACCGTGAAAGTAATTAATAGTGGCGGGCAGGAAATATACAGACTAAAGTTTGAGCATCAAGGCGGCGCGTTTAGCCAAACCATTACCTTGCCGACGGGCCTCAAGTCGGGTATGTATAATTTGCAGTTGATAAATGGAAATGAAATCAAGACTAAACCCTTTATTGTTCAATAAAAATAGTTTGATATAGCCCAGAGGCTGTCTTTTGAGGCAGCCTCTTTTTTTTCAATGACTCTTTACTTTCTATTTGGTATAAAGAGCAAAGTCCCGGAATTAAAGAAAAAAGAATGCCTCTTGGGATGGCATTTACTTTCTGAAGATTTGATTGTTGGTGTGGATGTCTATGGAAGAAAGATTAGCTAGGTAGAAGACAAACGACCGTGTAAGGTTAGCTAATGGACAAACACCAGTTGAAAGGTTCCCCTCACAGTGATCGTCTTTTTTTCTTTAGCGCTGTCTGTTGAATAGAAAGTAGCCGAAAAGTTTCCGGTAACCACACTGTCTGACAAAGGAGTAAAATTATCAAACGTTACCTGGTCGTCGCGAGGCAATGGTCTAGCATAAACGTCATCCCAGCTGCCTGAACTATTTTGACGTGTTAAGTAGCTTACTTCCTCGGTGTATATCATACCCGGCGGGTTAGTTTGATAGAAATTATAGACTTCGGCGATCACCTTTTGAACATTGTCATTGGCTATGATCGTCATTCCACCCCCGTTACCATCTCCATGTCGTTCAAAAGAAAGCGACGTAATTTTCATCGCCGTATCATTAATCATTATGCTGACGTTTGTAACCGGAACCACTTGCTGCGTAGTCTGTTGGCGAGGTCGGCTACTGATACCCCTTGGAGTATTCTCATCGTTTTTGCTGCAGGAGGAGCACAGCAGCAAAGCAAATAACAGAAAGCTGGTAAACCGTCGCATGGGAATGAAACTTCACTATAAAGTTCAAAAAAATTCCCATCGAAATGGAATCTCCAATTGTTAAACCCTCATCTACCGCTTGCCCTATGCAATAAAAAAGGAAACCCGCACTGCTACAGCATTTCACAGATTCGCCGTGCGAAAAACTTGTCAAATCAAAGATGCGTGTCTATGATTAGCACCATTACGCAGGCGAACACCAAGCCCTCACAGGTGCCCATATATGCTGCGTTTATGTATGCATTGGTAACTGAACAATAAATTCACTCCCCTCACCCTCCTTCGTCTCAACCTTTATCTCTCCTCCATGCGCTTTCACAATATCATAAGCTAATGATAATCCTAATCCTGTTCCTTGCCCGGTGGGCTTAGTAGTGAAGAAGGGTTGGAAGATTTTGTCGCGAAGTCTATCAGGAATACCATCTCCATTATCGCTTACCCGCAGCTCAACCTTGTCGCTTATCTTCCTCGTTGAAAGAGTAACAGTAGGTTCATAGCCTGCAATGTTTTGCTTTGTTTTTTCACTTACAGCGTAAAAGGCGTTGTTGATCAAATTCAACAACACTCTTCCAATGTCCTGTGGAACCACGTTGACCTCGCCAATTAAACTGTCAAAATTTGTTTCAAGCCTTGCCTCAAAAGATTTATCCTTTTCTTTGAAGCCGTGGTAA
>PSRQ01000056.1 GCA_003176165.1 Candidatus Cerribacteria bacterium 'Amazon FNV 2010 28 9' | reverse complement strand
ACGGACGACGAACCATCCGATGGTCTTTTTGTATTGTTCAATCAAGGGTCTTTTCTCGGGCCAGACAGGTCTATTCTATCCTTGAACGTTTTGGGTATCACAGCGTTCATAGCGGGGTGTATGTTGGTTTCGAATCAGTAGGAGACCTTCTGAAGGGGGAATTAACCCGTAACGGTTTCCTGGGAGAGGTACTCCTTTTCGAGAGTGCCTATTTTTTGATTGGGAGCGAAAGTGAAGTTATACGACAATTTCTTCCTGTAGAATCCTATATAAAAATGTCCCAGAATATGATAAAAACTCTCGAATCAATGAGGGAAAAGTGTACGGAGAAAAGAAAAATTCATCAGTTGACGAAAGAAGCATACATTTCTCTCATTCCAAGGTTTGCGGAATTAATGACTAATAAACTTTACATTCTTGAGAAATATTTTCCGAACGAGTTCTTAATTTCCTATAGTAAAGAACTTTTTTTGCAAGTAAGTAAAATTATTTTACCGCAAATATAGTTGCAGAGCTATTTTATCCTAGTATATTAGGGAATTCGTTTGCGTTGTTCTTGCGTGTATTGTTTCACGTCGTGTGTTGCATGAAAACTGCCTAGAAAAACGCATTTGCGTTATTATTATTTGACTTTTTATCTTTTTCCCCTCAAGAAAGCCAAAAAACGGTTTTTTTCATCATTTCATAGAGTGAAGTAGGTCACTATCTCTCACCTTGGTAGGTAGGTGCGATGTCGTCTTTAACATGTTGCTATAGACAAATTCCTGGGAGAGGATTTTATTCGGATGTTTTTTATTGTTAAAATGACAAGAGAAAAATTATAAAATGTTGATACATCAAAACAATTTTTATCATACGTGTTTATCACTCATCTATTGTTGTTGATAAGTTTGCTTGCACTCTTGAAGGGAAGAGCCTAGATAGTGAGGGGCTATCGGTTATCTCCACGAGCCTAACTCCTCTCTACATCATAAGAGTTACCGCAATAATTCCTCCGTCATCCTGAAAGCCCAAATCTTGCAAAGCAGGATAATCGAGTGTTCAGGATGACAGAAAAAAGAAGGGAAAGGACTTCTACATGCCGACTTCGATCATAGTAGCGACGATGGCAGGCTCTTTCCCTGTGTGATCTACGTACATCGTCGAGAAGCTGCCTTGTTTCTCATCAAGGAGAAAGCCATCTTTGGTAAAGGTAAGCATATAGCGGTGCAATGGAAGTGGAGAGTGGAATTCTCCTTTTTCATTACTTCTGATAAGAGCCGATAATGTATTGGTTCCTTCTTCAACACATTTAATCGAAACAAATGGGAGTGGTTTTCCGTCCTTGTCGACTGTTTTACCTATAATCATCGGTTCACGACGTAGATGAATAATGCGCCACACAATCATAACGATATACAGAACACAGATGGCTTTGTTCCAGATGGTTGGGTACATGATAGTTACCCCAAAGCTAAAGATTGCGAGAGGATAAAATAAGTTATAGATGATGCGGCGGAAGAACGAGAGGGCAATACGCCAGTACACGCGTGCTGTTTGTTTGACCGTATCAAGAATTGGATCGAGGGGAATAATAAAGAGCTCCTCTTCATTTTCTTTTTTAATCTCAAATGCCTCTCCTCTGTAAAAATCGTGCGGATTGACAAAGAAGCGAGGTGAGAGTCTTGTGGGAAAGACATACTCTGTATGTGCCACAGTCATACGATAAACCCCTTTGGGGAATTGAATGCTACTGTAGATTCCATCAACATCACTGACTACGCTTTCCAATATTTGTTCATCAGCTACTTTGATGATGCTGACACGCGCAAAGGGCACTGGTGCCCCTGTTTTTGTGTCATATACCACACCTCGTGGTTTCTTCACAGGAATGAGTCCCAGGGACTCTAAAATGCGACTTAAAAGCTCAAGAATAGGTGAAAGAAGAGAAGTCCCCGCTTGTACAGCTACAGCTGTTGTTACGACGACAGGAGCAACCACACTTACGAGGGGAGTAAGGCTAGCGATGATCTGGGTGACGGGATTTGTGACGATGGGTTGGAGAATGGGAATGTGTTGAATGATAGGTGCGGGGGTGGGTAAAACTTCAATTGGACGTGGAACAGGAATAATGATGGGTGTAGCGCTGGGGAATGGTGGCGTGATGATAATGACTGCAGACTTAATGAGAAATGGAACATTGGTAATTGTACTTGTGTTTCCGACGTTATCAGATCCAACGATGGAAAAAAGGATTGTGACATCTGTTGGAAGCGTTCCCAGATTGAATGCAAATGTCCCATCTGGGTTGGCACTGAGTGTGAGAATCTGTGGAGTTTGGCCGGGGACATTCACCGTTAACTGCAAGGCTGTCCCTGGATTGGTACTTCCCGAAATCGTTGGGTTATTATCGTTCAATTGGATGGGGTCTGTGGGAACGGTTGTTGAGTCAGTTGAAGTAATCGAGACAGTTGCGGTTCCTACTTGGGTAATCGTGATAGGCGGAGCTGTAATGGAGATTGTAAAGTGCCAAGTTGCAGAAGTTGCACTCAAGTTGCTTGTATCCAATGCGACCACATACCAGGTATGTGGTCCTTGGGAGAGTGTTGTCTTTGGAGTGAGTTTCATTTCTCCATCTTCAACGACGAGGGAATAGGCATTATTTGTTGTCGAGGCTGTAGGGATATTGTCAAAAAGAAGTGAGCCGTCGAGCCAAAGTTGATAGTGATCAACAGCCACGTTGTCTGTACTTGGTTGCCAGATAAATGTAGGAAGTGTTGTTGTGATCGTCGATTGATCTTCTGGTGAAATCAAGATTGGAACGGAAGGTGGAAGAAAATCTCCCACGGTGGCCGTAACCGTTACGTTGCGATCTTTGGGATTGGTGGTTAACAGCTCACCTGGCCCAACTCCTGTGTCGGAGATGTCGGCACGGATAGGTGTTGTGAAATGAAGGCATGCAAAAAAAAGAAAGAACGCAAGAAAAATTGCGTGCACACCATGCACAAATCGATATGATCGAGAAACGGGCATGAGATCAGTATACGCTATGTGTACGTATTAAAAGTGTTTTCCTTTTTCCAATTCATCAATGCGTTCTTTAAGAAGTTCAATCTCTTTACTCTTGTCGTCATGACGATGGAGAAGGTGGCGTCGGATCGCAATTGTGATGGCCAAGAGGGCTGCAATAATGACTGCAATTCCCGCGATAATGCGGTAGGGGATGATCCAAAATGAGATGCTACTGTTCGTCACATTTCCGTGTGAGCCATAGGGAACACTAATGTTGGCTGTATACCGACCCAATCCCCAGTAGTGGTTGTAGGTTGCTTCAAAATCACGACTCGTAAAAGGGAAGATGTTTTTACTCTCAACATTTATTTTGTCCACGGTATGACCCAGCATGTCTGTGACTGTGATGGTGGCCTCAGGACTAATGTGCACATCAGAGCGATTTTCAACGTCATACTTGATGGCCACAGGGCCAAACTCATTCACATTGGGCGCAGTGACATTTTTGATGAATGCTTCTTCATGAATGGGACCGTTGACGGTCAGGTACACAAGTGTCCCTACCTTTGGAGCGACACTTGAATCACTCTGGGGGAGAAGGGCATCGTTTCCAACCAACCCACCACTGGGAGGAGCATGCAAAATCATCGCATAATGTCCGCCAGGGAGTGCATTTTTGGGAACCTGAATGAGGACATCAAGAGTTTGTGTTTGGTGAGCGGGAAGTGTGAAACGAGTTGGCGAGACTGTAATCCAAGAAGCCAAAGAGTACCGTGCTGAAATTTGCTCAGTGACCGGAATGGGGGTTTTGCCATCTGTCTGAACAATGAAATCTTCTGCTGTTGTTTCAAAAAACTCTGTTTGATCTGTTTCATTATGGACCTTGATCGTTTTTTGAATGACATCTCCGGGGTTAGCACTCACTTCCAAGCGAGTGGGAATAGCTGTTGTACTGACCGTGTCAGTAGTGCTTACTACCGGGACAGTTGTTGCCTGTGCAAGTGCCAGAGAGGGAGTGATCCCTACAACGAGTGAACCACACAATGCTGTGGTAACAAGAACTCGACGAAGTGATGTGTGTTCAAATGAGTAGTGACTAGCTGGGCAGAATAGAGTCTTCATAGATTAAAACGTGGCTGTTGCACGGTATGTAATATTATTTGTGTAATCACCAGCTTGTTGAGTAGGAGCAACGATAATTTTGTAACAAACAAACACGTTTTGGTTACTTGCAACACTACTTCCACTGAAGATGGTTTGGGCTGCAACAGAATTTTCATTATCTGCAAATTTGCGATATCCTGTCGAGAACGTAAATGCAGGAGTAGTGGATGAGTTTGGATCTGCTAATGTGTAGGCAAAACCCACGGTTGTGTTATTGTTCCATGTATCAGTGACACTTGAAGTCATGAGTCCATTGTCTCCAGCCGAGTCAGGGATACAAGGATTACTAAACGATGGACCGCCTCCTGTACAGACATTCCCATTGCGTCCAAGTTGATCATTTTCCAGGGCTGTGACGGCGAACCCATTGGTTGCGTTCGTGGCGACTGTTAATCCTTGTGCTGCGCTGGTGAAAGAGGAGATTGAAACCGAACCAAACGGAACAGTTGTAGCAGTTGTGGTCACGGATGTCGTGAGTCCACAAACTGATGTTCCGGAATTGACTCCAAAGATACGGAAGGTGATCTGAGGATCAACGGTTGCGGTGACGCGGACAGATTCAACGACGGCGATAGCTCCAGTGGTTTGATCGACGACACTGTGTGTACTGTCCAAATTTTGAACCAGATATGTATATGAATCAGCAAATCCGTCAGTGTGTCCACTGTTCGGAGCAGGGTTGATGAGTGAATTGATCGTAAAGCCGGTGAATGATTGACCGATGGCCCCTGTTCCAGAATACCGGCATTCGAACGCATGATACGTGGTGCTTCCAACAACCACTGCGGAGGCTGTAGCTGTTCCGCCCACAAAGTTGTATGTCGCACCCACACTGGAGGGGCAGGTTACTGTTGGAGTTGTTGCAGAGAAATCAAACCCACCTCGATCTGGAATACCATCTTTGGCGTTGGTTGCATTACTGATCGTGGGGATGAGGACGCGGAATGCGCCGTTTGGCACAGCTGATGCTGTGGTGAAGCTGAGTGTATGTGTCGCTGACCGTGTCGCGATGATAAACATGCCTGCAGTTGTCTGACTACTTGTGAGAGCAGGGGAAATTTCAAATTGCGATAAACTTAAAATATTTTTCACCGTGTCATTGGTCACAATGGCAGCACCATTTCCAATAGCGACAGTGTCATTAGTGAATAAGTTTCCGGAAGATGTAGATTCATACTCATTTGCTGTCGTATCGAGTGTGACGATAGATGAACCGGAAATGTTTCCCGCTGCTAGACGACCTACCCAAGAGAAGCGCGAAGTCGAAAGTGTATCGGTAACGCTTGTCAAGTTGAGGGAATGTGTTTGGTTGTGTGATCCCAGACTCAAGAAAAACACCCCTGTAACAAGAACAAAGCAGATACGAAGGAATGACCACTGAAAGATTCGAACTGATTTCTTCATAAAAAAATAGAGTATTAGTCATGATTGCAGATGAAGCGGATCAAGGTCAATAGGTAAATGTAAGATCTCTCATCTTTATATTCAGTAAAAACTCAGAAAGAAAGAGAACAATTACGCTTTACTCCTATTGTGGATGTGAAGGACCTTTAAGATATACAACACGCTGGCAATAAGCAACACAGCGAGCATGAGTGTGAATGGAAACACATACACTGTCTTTGTGTAGACCTTGGGAGGAGAGTTACCCTGTGTAAGGGTGACTTCTACCGTATATGCTCCAGGAAGAAAAGGACCGGTAAATTGGGTAGTAAGAGTTTGTTTTTCTCCATTTTCTTCAGTCATCGCGCGCACCCTTCGTGATGATTGTGCCAAAATAAAGTCTGGAAAAAGACTGTACAGCGTGTGGACGCTCTGTCCATTTTTTAATACGAGTGTCCCGCGGATCTGGTGGAGTGTAGCATCATCATTGTGTGCACTCAGTGTTAAAGACAATAAACTAAACATATCGATAAAGTTTGGTCCGTCCAATTTTTCCAGGGCTAGTGGTGCACTGATATTTTGCGGTTGTGCTTCGAGGATGATCAGTGACCCGATGATCGCATTGGCTTGGGTCTGTGCACCACTCCCAATCATGTTTGCGACGTTTGGTTGTGCAAATGCAGTAAATGCCAGATTGGCATCCGTTTTGAATGTCGTTGGTGGGATTATGTGGAGGACGAGTTGTTGCTCTTGGCCTGCTGTCAAAGAAAATGCCTGACCAAGTGTAAACCCTGGTGTTTGAATGGTCGCAAAGTCGATGGAGTGCTGTGTATCAATGACAGGATTCCCACTTACTTGATCAGAAGAAAATGGGTGAAGGGTGGGAGTAATGGTGAGATCATTCGTGCTGCTGTTATGAATAGTAATTGCCACCGTAAGAGGATCAGTCCCGTGTGTTTGTACGATCGAGAAGGGAGGCGAAATCGAGATGTCGATGCCTGACGATTGGGCATATGCTTGCGAAGCAAATGGGAGAGATATGATATATGAGATAAGAGATAAGAATACAATGCACACAGATACACCTAATTTGTGCCAGTAGGTTTGAATTCCATCATTTCTTATCTCATATATCATATCTCTTACCTCTGTGTTTCTTAGTATCCAGGTATCGCGTTGTAGGTGATCGCCGTTTCATAATTTCCGGTTTGTTGACTAGCACTCACATTGATCTTATACGTTAACACTCCATGCCGCTTTGTACCCACATGCGGAGAAGTCATGATGACTTGAGGTGATTCGCCAAGAGATTTATCAGCAAATTGTTTAAAATTTGTCCCACCGCTAAACCCAGTCACGACATCATCTCCGGTCATCGTATACCCAAATCCATACTTGCTTGTGTTGCTCCACGCCGCTGCCGTTGTTTCTGAACAAGTGGTATCACACAGGGTATCAGGAATAGTAATAGTGCCATTAGTCTGAAACTTCATTGGATGATCCTCGGCCACAGTGACGCTATATCCTCCAGCACCAACACTCGTGATTTCCATTGTTTGAGAGGCTGTCGAGAAGCTTCCAATAATGAGTGATCCGAAATTGATCGAAGTTGGCGAAATTTTAAACGAGAATGTATCGAGTGGGTAAATATATTGAAACCCTGCCTTGACGATGTTGTTTGCCAATCCGTATTGGCCTGGAGCTGTCTGACCGACGGTATCCGTAACGTTATAACTTGCACTCGTTTTGGTTCCACTTGTGATGTTGAAGTTTCCAAAGAAGAGGCGATAGGAGCTTGATGACATGTCATCTGCTCGAGCCTTTGGCGCGAGCAGCAGAGTGAAGAGATAGGAGATCAGAGATAAGAACAAAGTGCACGTAAACATACATCGTTTAGAGAAGGATAGTGAGCTACTCTTATCTCTTATCTCATACCTCATATCTCAAGTTACTCCTGTGCTTCTTTTTCCTTGGCCTGAAGATAGGTCTCAACTTCATGCTTGATAATATCGAGCTGCTTTTCAAGAAGTGGTTGATTTTCGCTGTGCCCTGATAGTTCCTTGAGGTCATCGAGTTTGGGCTTTAAATAAGTCGAGAGAAAAAGGAGCGTCTCTTCATCCTCACCTGATTTTCGCTTTTCTCGTTTTTTTACCCCTTTTTGGATGAGGCGAAGGAGAAGATAAAATAAAAACAACAACGCGATTAATTGTGCGGCGTATGTTTTCAACTCTGGACTCACAATCGAGCCAATGATGACAAGCCAGATGAGCAGGGCGGTGATAAGTTCAGCAACCATGGGCATATATTCATCATACAAGAGTTCATTCATACAGGGCAAGGGAGGTTGTGTTGTAAGAAGGTGTACAATGAAATGTAAGAAAGAAGGTTTATGCTCAAGGAAATGAATCCTGTAGAGGAAATGATGTATATCGTCGACTCTGCATTTGAAGCAGATTTTGACGTGTTAAACCAATTAAGCGCTTCGTATCTTCAAGCTTCTTTTCTCTACCTGTTAGAACCCACCTCTGAACACTCGTACGATGCATTGTTGTGTGAATGGCGTATGAATATCGAACTCACACGATTATACGAAGAAGGATATACAGACGAGGAGATCTATGGCAACTGAAGGCGTTCCTATGACGGAATCAATGGAAGAAGACAAATCATATCTGCATAAGCTACGAGAGGAAGTAGAGAAGGCTCAGCGGGATTATGATGTTCGGGGGACGCAACTTCACCGTCAACGGTTATGGAAAGCACAGCGTGATTTAGCAAGATTTGAAAGGGAATGGTCGCAGCGGTTCGATCACAACGGAATGCTTGGATTTATGCAAGAGCTGCATGATATGCAAGCACCCCAAGAGAAAAAAGCACCTCAACAACCAGAGAAGAGTACGTCTCAATCTGGATTTTTTCGTAAACTGTTCAAGCGAACATGACTTTTCTCCTTCCCTCATGTATAATGATCCTGTGATAAATAAATGTATTTTTCGAGCACTTCTTCTTACCCTTTGTGCATAGGGGGTAGGAGGTTGTGATCAAAAACCTACCCGCAAAGAGCGGGTTTTTTTGTTTTTGGAGAAGATATGACCGAAATTCATTCAGGCAAATGGAGTGACCCAGCGTTAAACATAGAAGAACAAGTGAATAATCGCTTAGAGCGTAGTCTTGCCTCTCTGCACAAACAAGCGAGGCGCGCGATGGCAGCTTATTTAGATGATCCAACTCGAGAAAATGCAGAGAGTGTTCTCTTGGCTGAACATGATTGTGACTGCGCACAAGCAGATTTATCGATGTACAATAGGGGAGAAGATCCATATGACACCATATAATCCAACAGCGATCGAGGCCAAGTGGCGAAACACTTGGAAAAAAGAAGGGCTATTCCAAAACACAGCTAGGGTTCAGGGGACAGGGGGCGGGGGACAGGAAAAATCATTTAACGCTACACGCTCTCCGCTGAACGCTTCCCAGAAGATGTACATCCTCTACGCCTTTGCGTACCCTTCAGGATCGGGGTTGCACGTTGGCCATGTGGAACCGACGACCGCTCTTGATATGTTGGCGCGCTACTCACGCATGAGCGGCAAAGATGTGTTTTTCCCGGTGGGTTGGGATGCGTTTGGGTTGCCAGCCGAGAACTATGCGATCAAGACGGGAATTCATCCAGCCAAGACGACGATTGATGCGATTCACAACTTCGAAAACCAAATTCAAAAAATTGGGATTTCATACGACTGGGAAACGGAGATCGCTACCTGTCACCCAGGCTACTACAAGTGGACACAGTGGATTTTCATTCAATTATTCAAGCATGGGTTAGCATACCGAGACAAAGGCTGGGTCAACTGGTGTCCGGCAGATAAAACTGTCTTGGCGAACGAGCAAGTCGTGGACGGAAAATGCGAACGCTGCGGCACTCCAGTCGTTCAAAAAGAACTTGAGCAATGGAAGTTTCGTATTACCGCGTATCAAGACGAGTTATTGTCCGGACTTGATCAAGTCGACTGGCCGAAATCGACCAAGGAGCAACAGAAAAATTGGATTGGAAAGAGTGAAGGAATTGAAATTACCTATAAGGTAGTTGACTCAGATGTAACTGTTACGTGTTTTACAACAACTCCAGTCAACTTTGGAGCTACTTTCTTAGTTATTTCTCCAGAACACCCATTAGTTGAACGATTAACAAAGCCTGAACAAAAAGAAAAAGTGCACAAATATATTCAAGAGGTGCATAAACGTTCAGACTTTGAACGCGAGAATTTAACAAAAGATAAAACGGGCGCGTTTACTGGTTCATATGCAATCAATCATGTGACGGGTGAACCTATTCCAATCTGGGTTTCTGATTTTGTCTTGATGCATGTGGGTACTGGTGCCGTTCAAGGTTGTCCTGGTCATGATCGACGTGACTTTGATTTTGCCAAGAAATTTGGAATTCCAATTAAACGTGTTGTAGTGGGAGTAGATGGTGATACTTCACCTGTTGAGAAACCAGAACAACTCGTGGAAAAAGGGATGAAGGGGTCAATGATTAACTCTGATTTCCTGAATGGATTAGATTTTAAAGAAGCGATGCAGAAAACAATGGATTATTTTGAGGAGAAGGGATGGGGAAAGCGTATTAAGACCTATAAACTCCGTGATTGGCTGATTTCCAGACAGCGATATTGGGGAGCACCAATACCCATGGTCTATTGTGCTGATTGTGCGTCTAAGGGAAAATCGTGGTTCACTTCTTCTAATTGTCATCCCGATGAAAATCGGGATCCAGGCAAGAAAAACGTTAGGGTTGCTGATGAACTGGATTCCCGCCTGCGCGGGAATGACAAAAATATGGATGGTTGGTATCCTGTGGAAGAGTCAACCTTGCCTGTCTTACTTCCAGAGATTGAAGACTTCAAACCGACGGATGATGGTAAATCACCAATAGAGAAGGCTCCGGATTCTTGG
Source organism: Candidatus Cerribacteria bacterium 'Amazon FNV 2010 28 9' (assembly GCA_003176165.1). GTDB lineage: Bacteria > Patescibacteriota > Microgenomatia > UBA1400 > UBA12028 > PSRQ01. Next base: position 805 of record PSRQ01000056.1, on the reverse strand, counting down.
AAATATACAACGTGTCCTGGATGTGGAGGTACAGCCAAGCGTGAAGTGGATACCATGGATACGTTTGTCGATTCCTCTTGGTACTTCTTGCGCTATGTTGATGCGCGTAATGAAAATGAGTTGGCGGATAAAGAGCAGATTAAAAAATGGCTGCCAGCTGATATCTACTTGATTGGTCCAGAGCATATTGTGTTGCACCTCTTGTACGCACGTTTCTTTACCAAGTTTTTGCGTGATCTTAGGCTTCTGGATTTTGATGAACCATTTATGAAGATGCGTCATCAAGGCATGATCTTGGGTCCAGACGGCAAGAAGATGAGTAAGAGTAAGGGCAATGTCATCAACCCCGACGACGTCATCGAGAAGTTTGGTGCGGATACGCTGCGTGTCTACGAGATGTTCATGGGTCCACTTGATGCTGACAAGGCTTGGGATATGGGAAGTGTAGCTGGAGTGTATCGATTCTTGAGTAGAGTATGGAGATTGGTGGGAGAAAACAGAGAAGATAGTGTTCAGGGGTTAGGGGTTAGGGAGGAAAAAAACGAGCAAACGAGCAAACAAGCAAACGTTTCAACGTTACTACGTAAACTTCATCAGACGATCAAAAAGGTTGGTGAGGATCTGCCAGAGATGAAGTTTAATACGGCGATTGCGGCACTCATGGAGTTTACAAATGTCTGGAGTGAATCTCTGTCTCAAGGAGTTGGGTTGTCTCAGGAAGAACTCGAAATGTTTATCAAGATGCTTGCTCCGTTTGCACCTTTCATGACTGAAGAGTTGTGGGAAAAGACTGGGTTCAGGGGAC
>PSRQ01000057.1 GCA_003176165.1 Candidatus Cerribacteria bacterium 'Amazon FNV 2010 28 9' | reverse complement strand
TTTTTGTTTCAAACAAACTATCTTCGCAACTTTGTCTATGCTGCAAAAACACCTTTTCTCCCTTTTTCATTGTCCCCGTCCAACTTATTTACTTTTATTGTCTTGTTTTTGACGTTACTTTTTTTGAGTTTTCGGATGCTCATACAACGGAAACCTATGAATTTACAAGCTACAACTATTGCTTCACTTGCATTCCTCATCATTCTTTTAGAGCAAAAAAGCATTATTCGCTCTATTGATTGGCAGGTGGCTCTTGTTGGGTTTGTTCTCTTTGAGTTGTTGTGTGGAATATTGTGGCAATACTTATTGAAAACAATGAAAGCAATTCGAAGTGTGTTCACTATTAGTTTTTTGACATGTTTTAGTTTGATTGTGGTTGTTTACCCATTTCGACCGATTCACTTGAGTAGCATGGACAGTAATTTGGATCTTACTCAGCAATACGAAACGGTTGTTCAACGCCTGCACATTTTGCCTGAATTTAATGGGAAAGTATTTAGCTACCCAGCAGATCCTTTACTGTATAAAAAACTCAACCAATTTCCACCGTATTTTTTCACGGGATATGAATCAACGCCAGAAATAGCGCAAGAAAAAATTATTTCCTACATTCAACAACAGCAGATTCACTATGTGGTTTTACATGTTTCAATTGACTCCTTACAAGATGGTGTCCCTGATTATATTCGCAACAGTCGTGAGTATGCATATCTCCTTACTCATTTTGAGGCAATACAAAGAATTGGTGATTTTCTAATCTTGCAACAGAAAGAGAACAGCGATCCAGATGAAGTTTGCCAACTTGCACAGGAGAGTGCTCTGTGTCATGAATTGAGTACAGCAGATTTAGAATCTTTGCCTTTGAGTGAAGGAAGAAAATTCCCCTCTGAAAGCTTTACTTCGCTTGAAGTATTCAATTCTTACCTGAGTAAGCGGCCACTCCAAACAAAAGATCTCTTTTTGGCAATAAGGACACAGAGAACGGTTGGTCAACTTCATTTACAGATCACTTCAGAAAAATGGAAGGTTCATGCAATTTCCTTTGCCGCATGTTCTTCCTGTCTTATTCATCTCGATCGCCTCCCTGCCTTTTATGTTCCAACTGCTGTTACACATATATCTATTGATGATCCCGATGTAGTGATCACGTCTTTTTATTCAAATGATAAAAAATATTGGTAAATCGTATTGACACTTTTCCTAGCCCAAGTATCATAGTGCAATGGTAGAGTTACCCAAGATAATGAACGGCGAAATACGATGTGATGAGCGGGGTTGTGTTTCTTTTTGTAACGCATTCAATTTTGACTCTATACAGCGTTTTTATCATATTCACCACGATGATTCGAAAGTGATTCGTGCGTTCCATGGGCACATGAAAGAAGAAAAATATGTGTATGTTGTGAATGGAGAAATTCTTTTCAGCGCAGTATATATAACAGATCCTTGTACTCCTTCAGATAAAGAAAAAGTGCATCAATTTGTATTGTCTGCCAAACAACCTCAAATTCTTTTTATCCCTGCTTCGTATGCAAACGGTTTCCGCTCCCTCACAGATACGTGTGATGTCCTTTTTTTCTCAACAGTAACACTTCAAAATTCACTCAATGACGATGTCCGCTTTGATCCATATTACTGGGGAGATGTATGGCAAAATCTGTAATGCTTAAACGAAAAGGTTGCATTATTGGTGAGCATACTCATTACGATTCATGTCGATTTTGCTTACAAAAAACACTTCATCCTTTTCTTTCGTTTGGAAATGTTCCGCTTGCTGGTGGATTCTTTAGTAAAGCTGCAACAGAGAGCGATTTTGCGCAAGAACGACTCTATCCTTTAGAAATATGTTTTTGTACAAAGTGTGGGCTCGTCCAAGTGAGTGATGTGGTGGATCACCATCTCTTGTTTGATCATTATTTTTATCATTCGAGTGCAATTGGGACATTGGTTCACCATTTCGAAGAGTATGCGCAAACACTTACCGCATACATTTCTCCATCGTCAAGCACGAGCGTCGTAGAAATCGGATGTAATGATGGTGTGTTCCTTCGCCCATTGATACGGCAGGGATATCAAGTATTGGGAGTGGATCCTGCTGTAAATATCGTGACACCACTGCTCAATGAACTCCCCATCATGTGCGCCTGTTTTGGCGAGCAAACTGCACAAGAAATTGTTCAAAAGCAAGGGAAAGCAGACGTTATTTTGGGTTCCAACTGTTTGGCGCATATCGATGATATGCATGATGTTTTGCGAGGGGTTACTTGTTTACTCAAAGATGATGGATTTTTATCGATGGAAACACATTACATCGGAACACTTTTGCGAGAGACCCAGTATGATTTCATGTATCATGAACACCAAAGTTACTATTCGCTGTATGCGCTTGAAAAGTTTTTTGCGATGTATGAGATGGAAGTGTTCGATGTCCAACTTGTGCCCATGCATGGTGGATCAATTCGCTATTTTGTTCAGAAAAAAAGAACAGGGAAACGTTCTGTAACAGACCGAGTGCTCAATCTTCGCGAGCAAGAGAAAAAACTGGAGTTGCATTCTCTTTCGACATTTCATTCGTTTTCATCACGTATTGCTACGGCCAAAAAAGATTTGTTGGAATTGCTTTCCTCAGTACAAAAACAAGGGAAAACGGTTGCCGCGTATGGAGCAAGTGGAAGGTCAACGATGATCATGAGTTATTGCGGAATCACAAAAGATCAGATTGCATATGTTATCGACGATGCCCCTGCCAAAATTGGAGCATTTACACCTGGTAATCATCTTCCCATTGTTTCCTCTGCAGTTCTTCGTGATCCACAAAAACGACCTGATTATTGTATTATTCTAGCTTGGGCATTTGCCGATGAGATTGTACAACGAAATAAGGTATATACAGATTTGAGTGGCGTATTCGTGGTGCCATTGCCAACCGTGAAGATCCTTTCATGAAGAAAAAAATTCCACATATTTTGGTGTTGGGTGCTACGGGGATGCTCGGACGTGTCGTCTATGCGTACTTAAAACGAAAATATCCTGAGACAGTATGGGGAACAAGTAGAAGTGATAAACGTTTTTTTTCTTTTGAGATAGATGATATTTCACATTCATTACAATCTATCACGAAAGATACGGGAAAGATTGACTACATCATTAATTGCATTGGTTTATTATCCTCCTATCATGATCAATCGCGCCAACCAGATGCGAATGATTTTTTAAGCGTAAATACTTTCTTACCATTAGAACTTGATGCACATGCTTCTGCCTTTGGATACAAACTTATCCATATTTCAACGGATGCCGTGTTTAATTCAAGTAGTAAGATAGTGGATGAAAACACTCCCACATCTCCACAAACAATATACGCACTTTCTAAAGAAGCAGGTGAAACCTCGGGAGCATCAAGCCTTTCAATTCGTACTTCAATCATAGGCTTTGATCCGATTGAAATGAAGGGTTTGATTGAATTAGTGCGTAATATGCATGGATCAATCAACGGATTTTCAAACCAATTGTTTTGTGGGTGTACGGTGTTGCACTATGCGCAACTTTGTCATCATCTTATCGATGATGAACATTTTGCTAGAATACGAAAAAAAACAAAGGTACTGCATTTCATTCCCTTAAAACCCCTTAGTAAGTATGAATTACTATGTCGTATACAAGAGATACTTGGTTTACCGATTTCCATAGAAAAAACAGTTGCCCCTCAAGCAGTCGTTCGGGAATTGACATCAATCTTCGCTGGCGAATTTCAGATTGATTTGTATAATTGCGATGTATCTCAAGCTGTGAGAGAACTTCAAACATTTGAAAGCACACTATGAAAAAGAAAATTGCATTTATTCTCGGGATTCGTCCTGATATTATCCGCGCGGCTCTCATCATGAAATATTTGCGAGCAGCAAAAGATGTTCAAGTCATTTTTATTTGGTCGGGACAACATTATAGTGATAATTTAAAAGGGATTTTTTTCCGTGAGTTGCACATGCCAAAACCTGACTATGAATTGGGATGTCAAGGTGAGACTGATGCAGAAATCAGTTCACAACTCATTGGGAAGCTCTATCCTCTTCTTGAAAAAATCAAACCTGATGCTGTGGCATTTTTAGGAGATACCAATACCACGACAGGGTGTATTGCGGTCGCTCAACTCAATATTCCTCTTATTCATGTGGAAGGATGTTGGCATTCGTATGATTGGCGCATGCCAGAAGAAAAATTTCGGACACTAATTGATCACCTCTCTGACGTTATTTACACCTATGAAGAAGAGTATAAGCAGCGTGGCGTGGCGGAAGGATTGAATCCCAAAAACATTGTCGTGGTGGGGAATCCGATTGTTGATGTCTTAAATGAGTTTTACTTTAAACGAAAGAAAAGTATTGAGAAAAAAGCAACCCGATCGTTTTTTGCTAAACGAAACATTGAAGAGGGAAAATACTATTTGATGACCTGTCATCGACGTGAAAATGTTCACATTAAAAATTCATTTCTTTCGATTATGAAATTGGTTGAGCAAGCTCCTCAACCCGTTTATTTCCCCGCAAGTTATCGAACACAAAAAGTCATGCAACAGATGGCGAAAAATGGTGAGTTACAAATTCCAAAGAACCTTATCATCACTGATCCTGTAGGGTATGAAGAGATTCTTATTCTCATGACTCACGCGATTGCCGTCTTCACTGATTCGGGAACAATGGTGGAAGAAACCTGCGTGCTCAATATCCCCACCGTCCAAATGCGCAAAGCCACAGAACGGCCAGAAGTCTATGATGCCGGAGGCTGTGTAAAGTTTGACCCCGATCAAATCAAGAAATACCCACCCAAAGTTATATTCAAAAAATTGGATGCAATTACAGGAAAGCATTGGGCACATTCACTCGGAGATGGGAAATCATCGAAGCGAATTGCTGATGATATCATCGAACGTTTACGAACAAATAAACTACGTGGACATTTATATAAAGATAATCATCTCCCTATTGAGCGATCATTGCTGGAAGATGGAATCGTGGTATGAAGAAGGTAACCTACTGTGTCATCATTCCTATGTACAACGAAGAAGAAAATGCTGCACGTTGTATTGATACCGTGATGATCACAATTTTAAAACTCAAAGATCCTATTGATCTTCTCGTCGTCAACGATGGAAGCACTGATCGAACTGCACAAATTCTTCGTACGCAAAAAAAGAGATATGGTTGTCGATTACATATTATCGATCAAATCCCGAATAAAGGATATGGAACAGCGCTCCAACGTGGCATTCAGGAAGCTTCAAATATGAAATATACATTTGTTCTCTTCATGGATTCAGATCTTACCAATGACCCAAAAGACATTCAGAAATTTGTTGCACTTTCTACACAGTACGATTGTGTGAAGGCGAGCCGGTTTGATGGAAAACCGATGAAGGGAGTTCCACTTTTTCGCCAATTCTTTTCCTATATGGGAAATTGGATTGCTGCTGCTTGTTTTCGCATTGACATAAAAGATTGTACAAATGGTTTTCGTTTAGTGCGAACAGACCTCCTTGCACACATTCAATATGTAGAAAATGGATTTCCCATTATCGTTGAAGAACTCTATGAGCTGAAGAAACAACACGTTCGTTGTGCCAGTGTTCCAGTGGTCTTAACTGCACGAACCACATCCTCATCTCGTTTTACATACTCTTTGCAGACGTTATTGTCATATGCACACTATGCAATGAAAGCAGCCCTGCTGTCATAACCCATGAACCAAACGCTTCGCTCATTTCTCTATGATCCTGTCCGTGCCCGTATCCTTTATGACTTCTTAAGTGCAACGGCAAGTTTTTATAGTATATGGATCCTTTTTTCTGTGTATGAGACTTCCACCCTTCCACTGTGGAATGGAGTGATATATGCTTTTATATTTCTTTTGTGGTGTGCTTTTTTTGGAGTCTATACACGCTTGCGACTTGTTCATATCAGCGTGAAGCTGACAGCGCTTCTGTGTGTATGCGTGTGCACGATTGTTTCGTTGTCCTTTTTTACTTCATCTTCTTTTTTTCTCTTTCTCGTCGTTTTTGTGACATATATTGCTGTCTCACTTCCACGCCTTTCATTTGCATTCACACTCGAACAACACGGTGATTTTGTTCATTCAACGCTTGGATCCACTCATTTGCCCATCCTGGTAGTAGGAGGGGGAGGATATATAGGATCGCATGTGGTCGAACAACTTCTCAAAGAAGGGTATGACGTTCGTGTGTTCGATACATTTGTGTATGGAAAAGAAGTTCTTGCTGCATTTGCAAAGAACAAGCATCTTGAATTGATTGAAGGGGATATCAGTGACATGTATAAACTCACGCTTGCCATGCAAGGGGTTGGAGCTGTCATTCATTTGGCAGGAATCGTTGGCGATCCAGCTTGTGCAGTAGATCCCGTCCTTACTCGTCATGTCAACATTATTTCTACTCGGATTCTCAAAGAGTCAGCAAAAGCATTTGGGGTGGGTCGATTTATTTTTGCTTCAAGTTGTTCGGTGTATGGAGCAGCAGATCATGTGGTCGATGAGCAAAGTAAGCTCAATCCCGTCTCGTTATATGCGCAAACAAAAATTGATTCGGAAGAAGAGCTACTCCACGACACGCATGATACATTTCATCCAACTATTTTGCGATTTGCTACCGTATTTGGCCATTCACGCAAACCACGTTTCGATTTGGTTGCCAATCTATTTGTGGCACAAGCATATAACGATGGCGTTATTACCCTCACTGGTGCGGATCAGTGGCGTCCGTTTATTCATGTGAGTGATGTTGCACGTGCGATCATATTGACACTTAAAGCGCCACAGACAGCTGTCAGTAGAAAAATTTTCAACGTTGGAGATGAAGAACTCAATAAAACAATTGAACATATGGCAACATATGCAGGGGAAATTGTTGGGAAAAATAAAAAAGGGAAGAATATTCGTATTGAGCGAGCTCAGACGAGGAATGATCGACGCAACTATGTGGTCTCATTTAAGCGTATTCAACAAGTTCTTGGATTTCATCATTCTATCTCCATCCCTGATGGAATGAAGGAAATGTATGTTTGTTGGAAAGATGGTATATACACAAAATCGTATACCGATGGATATTACTCAAACTTGGAAACGGCTAAAGAGTTGAAAACGGCATTTCATAGTAAGCAATATCAGCGGTCGCATATTTCTATCATGAGCGAAATTGCACATATGGATACTGCGCGCTCTACATCAAAACAGAAAAAGAAACTTAATTAAAATTTTCGTTAGCAATGTTTGTGTTGCTTAAATCTGCTTTCAGTGATGTTGTATCATCTGCGCTCGAAAGAGCAGGCTGTTTTGTCACAGGGTCATTGGAGTCAGGTGTTGCCATCGATTCTGGGGAACTCTGAGGTGTTGCTGCAACGGGAGCCATTGTTGCCTGTGATTGATCGGTTGGTGTCACAGTAGAGGTTTGTGTTGTTTGCGCACTACATGCTGCCAAAACAAACGCTGAACATGAGATCCCACATATTGCTGCTATCATTTTTGTATTCATATCGACTCCTTTATATTGTATTGTTGACGCCCCTTTTACCCTTATTTCAAGGCGAGTAATGTTTGAACGACAGTAAGCAATTGTAGGCGAGCTTGAACAAATTCAGAGCGGGCTTTCTGTGCTTGGTCGATTGCTGCTTTTATTTGTGGTTGCTGAACATTCCATGCCGAGACGGTAATGTTGTTGAACATGGATACAGCTGTTTGGCCATCTGCAATTGCGGTTTTGAGCGTTGCATTGGCAGTATCAAGTTGGCTCTGTGCTGTAGTGACATCTTTCCCTTTTGATTTTTGCGTGTTGATATTATTTTGAACGCGTGTTGCGATGTTTTGCAAGCGTGCTGCATAAAAATTAAAGTGACGCTGTAGGATCATTGCGTGAAATTTGCCTCGATCAGATCGAATTGTTTGACGCGTTGTTGCGATGTCAGCACGTAAGGTTTTAATTTCACCACGAAGAGTCTGTCCTTCTTGTTTCCAGGGATTTGGTGAAGTAGAAGGTGCTGGAGTAGCATCATCTGCAAAGGCGGGAAGTGCTGTTCCCGCGAGTAAAAAGGTGGTGGCTGCAAATGCAGCAATTTTTGTTTTTGCATTGATCATAGTGATCTCCTTACTAATAAATACTGTGCATGTACTGTTACATGAATTGCTCATCCTGAATCACCAAAGTGTTTAATTCAGACTGAATAGAGCGCAAATCCGATTGTGATTGATACTGACGATATACAAAAAAGACGAGAAGGGTTGCAAGAGAAAATCCTACAAGTCCGATAGGCGCAATGAGGCGCTGGAGTAACGAATGGGAGGGTTTGGTGATCTCTTTAAAATGTAAAAACATGATCTTCTTTATCTGAGCCTTCCGCTCCCTAGATAAAGAGCTCTCCATTGGATGGAGAAGATTTTCAGTAAGATAGATGTATGTGATGGGATCAATCATGTGATTCTTTTTTTCGTAATTTGCCAATAGCACGATGCGCAATGACTCTCACTGATTCAGGTGTCTTGCCTGTTACAGTGGCGGCTTCTTTCGAGGTATACCCATCGCAGTAGAGGAGTTGCAAAATTTGTGCCTCGATGGGAGATACTGTCGATAGTAGCGTTGCCACTGTTTCCTCGCGTAGTTTTTGTTGCTCTTTCTCGTCGATCCAATTTGCGTTGGATTCATCGGGCAGCCAATCACCGAACTCTGCCTTTGGACACTCATATTTTTCTCGGATCGCATGAAGAATTTGGCGTTTCGCGATCATATAGAGCCAATTTTTAAAGGAACCTGTATGCGAAAATGTTTTGAGACTATGCACCATTTCAATGAATGTGTCTTGTGTAAGGTCACTGGCAAGTTCACTATCGCGAAGTTGAAAGAAGCAGAAACGATAGATTGCTTCGCTATATCGCTCAAACAAAAGGGAAATGGCATCTTGGTTTCCGGTGGCTGCACGATGGGCAAGTTGTTCATCTGTGGGTGAAGCAAACATACGCTTTATTATACGTGATGGTGTGTACATGCATGACACATTGGCAAATATGAATGGTACAATACGTGCTGTATGAAACCTTCTATCTCGTACGACGATTTTGAAAAGCTTGATATTCGAATTGGCACGATTGTGAGTGCGAGCGCGCCTGATTGGAGCAAAAAATTACTTCGTTTTGAAGTTGATTTCAGTGGAGAGATTGGGAAACGTGTTATTTTTTCTGGGATTAAACTTTGGTATACTCCGGAAGATTTCGTTGGAAAACAGTTTCCATTTTTACTAAATCTAGCACCTAAAAAAATGGGTGAGGAAGAAAGTCAAGGGATGATGCTCATGATGGATGGGGAGGAAAAGCCTATTCTATTTAGTGTTCTTTCAGGAGTTTCAAATGGAACGGTTGTACGATAACAATGATTATCTAACTAATAGTAGAAAGTAGTGAGGATTTATTTTACCTATGTACGATCAAGAAAATACACCAGCTCAAAATCAGAATCAAAAGAAAAAACAAGCTCCAAAAAATCGCCGTGTTGAGATTCGTCTCAATTTCTCGCCAAAGAAGGCAATCTTGTGGTTTCTCCTCTTTTTACTGTTCGTCCCATTTATTCTGACGCTTCTGAAAGGAAATAGTGCTAGTACGATCTCACTTTCGTCTGTCCTTTCCGATGCAAAGAGTGGAAAAATTGATCAAATTGAAGTGAATGGGGCCACACTCAATGTGAAGTATAAAGATGGCTCGATGAAATTTTCACGAAAAGAAGATACACAAAACCTTACGGATGTGCTACGGCAAGCTGATGTGGATTTGACGAGTTTGGATGTCACCGTCAAAGAGCCGTTAGCTGGACAATTTCTCCTAGATTTGCTTGGAAGTATTTTACCCACAGTTCTTATGGTCGTATTTTTCCTCATCATTTTGCGTCAAGCAAGAGGAGCTCAAGGTGACATGATGGGTTTTGGAAAATCAAAAGCAAAACTTTTTAGTAAAGGGAAACAGGATGTAAAGTTTTCCGATGTAGGTGGCCTGAAAGAGGCAAAGCAGGAACTCGAAGAGATCGTTGATTTCTTAAAAAATCCTAAGAAGTATAGCCAAGTTGGCGCGCGTACGCCGAAAGGAGTCCTCCTTGTGGGGCCCGCTGGAACAGGAAAAACGCTTCTCGCACGTGCGGTGGCAGGTGAGGCAAATGTTCCATTTTTCTCTATGGCAGGCTCAGAGTTTATGGAAATGCTTGTGGGAGTGGGTGCTTCTCGTGTACGTGATTTGTTTGATACCGCCAAAAAGAGCGCTCCATGCATTATCTTCATTGACGAAATCGATGCTATTGGTCAGATGCGTGGCCGTGGAAGTATGGGTGGACACGATGAGCGCGAACAAACGCTCAATCAAATCTTGGTGGAAATGGATGGCTTCCAACCCAATGAAACGGTCATTGTTCTCGCGGCCACCAACCGCGCCGATCTTCTCGATCCAGCTCTTGTGCGTCCTGGACGTTTTGATCGCCGAGTCACGCTTGATTTGCCAGATCTTGATGAGCGAAAGTATGTGCTTTCAATCCACGCAAAGAATAAGCCTTTTGCCAAAGACGTACAGTGGGATCGGGTCGCGAAACGCACCGTTGGCTTTTCGGGAGCTGATCTTGAAAATATGCTGAACGAAGCTGCTATTACGGTAGCGCGCGAAAATCGCAAAGAAATTACCGCCGAAGATATTGAAAATGCGGCGCTCAAGGTAAAACTTGGCCCTGAAAAAAAGAAATTGCAATCACAAAAAGAGCGTGAAATGACCGCCTATCACGAAGCTGGACATGCGATTGTGACTCATTTTTTACCACACACAGATCCAGTTCACCGTATTTCCATTGTTTCGCGTGGACGAGCATTGGGCTTTACGATGACTCCTCCTGAGCAAGATAAATATCAACAAACCAAGCCAGAACTCGAAGAACAAATGAGTGTCATGCTCGGTGGTCGTGCAGCTGAACAATTTATTTTCAAAGAACTGACCGGTGGGGTGAGTAGCGACTTAGATCGTGTGACACGTATCGCTCGCGCAATGGTGATGGATTATGGAATGAGTGAGTTGGCACCCATCAATTATGGTCCGATGTATGATTATACGGACTATGGTCGTGCCATGATGGAGCCATATACAATCTCGGATAAACTAAAAGAGAAAGTTGATGCAGAAGTTTCACGTTTTGTGGACGAAGCGTGGACTCGTGCATTAACTATCTTGAAGAAACAAAAGAAACACTTAGACGCCGTCGCCAAACGACTCCTGGAAGTTGAATCAATGGATCAAGATGAATTTGAAAAGATGGTTGGACCAAAAGTAAAAGCAGAATAACTCTATGTTTCCAAATGAGAAAGAATTCCAACGATTTGTTGAAGAATTCGAAGCCAGAAAAAAAGAAAAGGAAAGAGCTCGAGATGCGAGTGTCATGCCATTAGATGAAAATGGATTAGTTCCAATAGAAGACTTGTTTTTTGCAGCAAAACTCATGCTTGATGGGGCGATTTCAAATGAAAGTATTGGCGGATTGGAAACTGCTCTCCTTATTATCGATCAAGAAATTCAAGGGCGAGTCAAAAATAAGATAGCTGCTGATGAGCGCACGAAACTTATTGATAATGTTATTCTTCGGAATAAGACACTGTTATCTCAAGTAGTAGGTGATAAAGAACGTGAAGTCCTTCAGAGACAAATTGCAGTCTACTCATGGATGAAAGATATGCAAAGCTTGCGTCTTCAAGTAGAGTTTGCTTTACAGGGAACCGACCCTTTTGAAAAACTGTGGAAAAGTGATGATAGCGATTTTGATGGATTAGCTATTCCGACTGTTTCAGTATAAATCTATGTCCAGTCTCGTGCTTATTGATGGTCATGCACTTGCATATCGTGCGTATCATGCGTTCCCCCCACTGACGACGCACGATGGTGAGTTGGTTAACGCAGTCTATGGATTTTCCCGCATTTTGTTGACAGTACTCAAAGATTTATCTCCTGAATACGTCTGTGCTTCGTTTGATTTGCCAAAGCCGACCTTTCGTCACACGCAATACACAGCATACAAAGCGCAACGCAAAGAAATGCCGACAGATTTACAAACGCAAATTGAACGGATTAAACAAGTCGTAGAAACCATGAACATTCCTATTTTTGCGGTTGAGGGCTATGAAGCGGATGATGTGATTGGAACGATCTCGACGAAGGTAGTTGCCGATGGATCGATCGACAAAGTCCTCATCGTGACGGGTGATCGTGATGCGTTTCAGTTGGTCAATGACAAGATTCACGTCTACATGCCGCCGCGTGCCAAAGATGCATTTTATACGGATGTGGGACCACAAGAAGTGGTGGAACGCATGGGTGTGCGTCCTGATCAAATCATCGATTACAAGGGATTGTGTGGTGATACGAGTGACAATATCCCTGGGGTGAGGGGAATTGGTGAAAAAGGCGCAGTAAAAATGCTGCAAGCATTTGAAACCGCAGAAGGCATCTATACCGCGATGAAAGGGCCAGAAAAATTAACTGCCGAACAGAAAAAAATATTGACGGCTAAGATAATTGAAAAGCTAGCCAATGGGTACGACGACATGCACCTGAGTAAAGAGTTGGCGACGATTGATACACATGTTCCATTAGATTTCAAATTGGAAGACTGTATGTTGCGTTCGTATGATAAGCAAAAAGTTGTTGATCTTTTTACAAAACTGGAATTCAAAAGTTTAGTCAATCTTCTTCCCAAAGATGATTTTGAAGGTGATGTACAGGCTTCATTATTTTAACTATGCTTGTCATTCTGAGACGTCCGAACGAAGAGAGGACAAGCGAAGAATCTTCGTAAAATAAAGTTTGAGTTGGTTGCGAATAGCACTTACGCCTTTATGGAAGATCCTTCGACCCCGCCACGGCGGGGCTCAGGATGACAGAAGGAAAGAAGAATTGGGTGTTACAATTAACACATGAGTAAGCAATTGAAAGTTGCCATCGTTCATGATTATCTTCGCGAGTATGGTGGCGCAGAGCGCGTTGTCGAAGCACTCCATGCGATGTTTCCCGAGGCCCCTCTCTATACTGCATTTGTAGACCAGCAAACGCTTGGCATCCATTGGCAACGATTCAAAGATTGGGAGATTCACGAAAGCATCGCCTCCAAGATCCCGTTCATTACAAAGCTTTACTCACCACTTCGTTTATTTGCTGCCTATTTCTTTGAAGGGTTTGATTTGAGCGACTATGATGTTGTGATCAGTTCCACCAACATGTACATGGCGAAAGCAGTGCTTACTAGTCCACACACTCTTCACATTTGTTATTGCCATACACCACCCCGCTCACTCTATGGCTACACGACGATGAGTAACTGGAAAAAGAATCCGTTCACATTGGTTGGCGGACAGTTGATTAACTTTTTCTTGCGCAAAATTGATTTCCTGACTGCTCAGCGGCCCGATGTGTTTGTGGCGAACTCGCAAGAAACAAAAGCCAGAATCAAAAAGTTTTATCGACGTGATGCGGTTGTGGTGTATCCACCTGTCTCTTTATTTTCTCCCCTTTCGAAGGGGAGAACACAAGTGGGGTTGGTGGCTTCTACGGAGACCAACCACCCCCTACCCCCTCCTTCGAAAGGAGGGGAATACTATCTTTACGTGAATCGATTAGCGTATGCCAAGCATCCCGAACTTGCCGTGCAAGCGGCGACACAATTGAGCATTCCTCTTAAAGTGGTTGGCAAAGGAGGATTGGAAGAGGAACTCAGGAAAATGGCGGGAGATACTGTTGAGTTTTGTGGAGCGGTAAACGACGAGGAATTGGTTAGACTCTACCAAAGAGCCAAAGCCTTACTCTATCCCGTCGAAGATGAAGATTTTGGTATCGTGCCGGTAGAAGCGATGATGATGGGGGTGCCTGTGATTGCTCACGCGTCGGGGGGACCCAAAGAAACAATCATTGATGGGAAAACGGGTGTATTTTTTGATGAGTTGACGACTGAAGGGCTAATTAGCGCGGTCAAAAAATTTGAGACGTTGAAGTTCAATGCTGATACAATCAAAAAACATGCGCAGCAGTTTTCAGTCGAGAATTTTGAGAGGAAGATAAAAACCCTTATTGAACGAGAGTTAAAGAAAGATAAATAATTTTACTTATCTTTAATCATCAAACGAACAATATCTTTGAATTCTTCAAGTTGTGCTGGACTCAATTTTCCCTTGAAATAGAGTTGGTCAACAACCCCAATAAGGATTGCTTGTGCCATAAGAGGAGAAAGATCAGCACTGTTTGTTTGACTTAATTCACTAATGAATTCACCATAAGCTGTGTTTAATTTTTGATTGGTACGTTCTGTCATACAAATCTCCTTGTATGGGTCCTAGTATACACTAGGAAATGGGAGTAGAAAGATGGTCGACATCCGGTAGATGAGGGTTGGTAGGGTGACAAAGTGGTGTCTTGACAACTCCTTAGCACTCCGATATGATTACTGCTAAATCGCCTCTTGACGAAACTCTATATGATTGATCTTACCTCAAGACAAGTCCAGATTTTACGCTCAGTCGTGGAAGAGTATATCAACACGGCTGAGCCGGTTGGGTCTGATACCATTGACCGCAAATTTAACCTGGGTGTTTCGCCTGCCACCATCCGTAACGAAATGGTATATCTCACCAAACACGGGTATTTAAAACAACCTCATACATCTTCTGGTCGCGTCCCGACCTCACTTGCCTTAAAAATATATATTCGTGATCTCATGCATGAAAAAGATCTTTCGATCGCTGAAGAAGTGAGCTTGAAAGAACGCATTTGGAGTAAACGCATGGAGCTCGATTTGCTCTTGCAAGAGTCAGCACGGCTACTGGCACAACGCACGCGTGCGGTCAGTATCGCGATGACTGATGATCATAAAACATTTATTGCGGGTTCGGCATACCTCTTGAGTATGCCCGAATTTTTTGATATTGATGCAATGCGGGCTGTGTTGAATTTGGTTGATGAAGTGCAGCTGTTGGAAGAAGTTTTTGCGAAAGCCGGAACTGGCGAGCAAGCGATTCAAATTGTCTTTGGTGATGAATTGGGCAATAAACACTTGGATGCTGTTGGGCTCATCGTCACCGGCTTTGAGATCGGTGGACATCACTGTTGGCTTGGTCTCATCGGATCGAGTCGCTTTGATTATCCATACGTCATCCCGATGATGCGGTATTTTCGTGAGTGTATTATTGGATTGCTAAAAGAGTAGCATTGTCATTTCGAGCGAAGTCGAGAAATCTGTAATCAGAAGACAATAAGATCTCTCCACTTTCTGGTTAAAACCAGAAGCGGTCGAGATGACAAATAAAGTGAAAAAGGAGAATATTTTATGAGTGATGATAAGAAGCAAGCTAAAAGAGAAGAAGAGAGGAAGAGGGGAAGAGAGGATCATTCGACTGATGTTAAACAGGCAAAGGTTGAACAAACTGATCACTCTACATGTGAGCAACAAATTGCTCAACTGCAATCGCAGCTTGACCAAGCGAATGAAAAATATCGCCGGTCGTTGGCTGACTTTCAAAATCTCGAACGGCAGACGATGGAGGCACAGACGCGCTATGTGAAGCTTGCGACAGAAGGTTTTGTGCAAGAATTATTGCAACCGTTTTCACATTTGAAGTTGGCTGCAGCTCATTTGAAAGACAAGGGTTTAGACATGGTGATCGCACAATTTGTACATGTGTTTGAATCACAAGGGTTAACAGAGATTGATGTGATGGGCAAGCCGTTTGATCCCGTCAAAATGGAAGCCATCGATACAGCTGAAGGTGACCCCGATGTAGTGGTTGCTGTCCACGAAGCAGGATATGAGTTGAATGGAATAGTTGTAAAGCCTGCCAAGGTGGTCGTTGGAAAAACAAAATAATTGTCATCCCGTACGCTCAAGCACGAAGTGCGTGAGGGATACGGGATCCAGGCAGTAAAAGCTTGAATTTTAATGGAAGTGGATTCCTGCCTTCGTAGGAATGACAAATGTTAGATAAAAAATGTTACTAAAAATAGTAAAAAATAAAGGAGCGCATATGTCTAAAGTCATTGGTATTGATTTGGGAACCACCAACAGTGCAGTTGCAGTCATGATGGGGGGAAAACCAAAAGTGATCCCCACCGCGGAAGGACAGAATACATTTCCGTCTATCGTTGACCCGACTACCCGCAGTGTGGGGACGACTGCCAAGCGTCAAATGGTGCTCAAATCCGACAAAATCATCAACTCGGTCAAACGATTGATGGGTCGCAAAATTGGTGATCCCGAAGTGAAGAAAACAATCGAACACGTCTCCTATAAAATTGTTGCCGGTAAAGATGACATGGCATGTGTGGAAGTGGATGGCAAAGTCTACACACCACAAGAAATCTCGGCGATGACGCTCTCCAAAGCAAAGGCTGATGCGGAAAGTTTCTTGGGTGAAAAAGTCACACAAGCGGTCATCACTGTGCCTGCATATTTTGATGATGCACAGCGGCAAGCGACCAAACAAGCAGGTGAGATTGCAGGATTAAAAGTAGAACGTATTCTCAATGAACCAACAGCTGCTGCTCTCGCCTACGGACTCGATCAAAAGAAAAATGAAACGATTGCGGTCTATGACCTTGGAGGCGGAACATTTGATATCTCGATTCTGGAAATTGGTGATGGCGTGTTTGAAGTGAAATCAACCAATGGAAACACGTTCCTTGGTGGTGATGACTTTGATGGTCGCGTCATCGATTGGATTGTTGCTGAGTTCAAAAAAGAAAACAACATTGATTTGAAAAAAGACAAACAAGCATTGCAGCGTATCAAAGACGCAGCAGAGAAGGCAAAAATTGAATTGTCCAGTACACAAAGTACGGAGATCAATTTGCCCTTCATCACACAAGGAAGTGATGGACCATTGCATCTGACGTTAACCTTAACGCGCGCCAAGCTTGAAGAGTTAGTCGACGACTTGATCACTGGTTCATTCAAGCCAGTGGAGCAAGCACTCAAGGATGCGGGGGTCAAAAAGACCGATGTCAACGAAGTCGTGTTGGTCGGTGGGATGACCCGCATGCCAAAAGTGCAAGAAGAAGTGCAAAAATTCTTTGGCAAAGAACCACACAAAGGGGTCAATCCTGACGAAGTCGTGGCTGTGGGTGCGGCTGTCCAAGCAGGTGTCATCACCGGTGATGTGAAAGATGTGGTGTTGTTGGATGTGACTCCATTAACGCTTGGACTTGAAACGATGGGTGGTGTACGTACACCTCTCATCAATCGCAACACTACGGTGCCAACGAGCAAGTCACAAATCTTTAGTACGGCAGCAGATAGTCAAACACAAGTTGAGATCAATGTCCTGCAAGGTGAGCGCGAGATGGCGGCTGACAATAAATCACTTGGTCGCTTCATCCTCGATGGTATCCCGCCAGCACCGCGCGGCGTCCCACAAATCGAAGTGACGTTTGATATCGATACCAACGGTATTTTGCATGTCACGGCGAAAGACAAGACGAGTGGAAAAGAGCAAAAAATCTCGATCCAAAATTCCACCAACTTAAACAAAGATGAAGTGGAGAAGATGGTTGCCGAAGCCGAAAAGCACCGCGAGGAAGATGAGAAGAAAAAGAAACTCATCGAAGCCAAAAACCAAGCAGAGCACACTGTCTTTGAACTGCGCAAACAGTTGAAGGAATATGGCGCACATCTGTCTGATGCGGATCGTGAGAAAGTTGAAAAGAATGTCAACGAACTCGAAACGCTCGCGAAGAAAGAAGATGCGAGTGAAGAAGAGCTCAAGAAGGCAATTGACGAAACATTGCAAGGTGCACAAGTGATTGGGCAAGCAATGGCCAAGGCACAACAGGCCAATGCTAGTGCACAAGGACAAGCCAATTCTAATCCACAAGCTGAGGAAAAGAAGAGTGATGAGAAAGTGGAAGAAGGAGAAGTAGTGAAAGAATAAGAAAGAGAAATCGTAGGATCAGGACATTGTCCTGGTCCTACGGTATCCTTGTCATCCTGAAACATCACGAGCAAAGCGAAGTGATAAGTGAAGGATATTCTAAAAGGTTGTATTATGCTATTCGCGGATAGCGTTGGAAGACTATAGAGAAGATCCTTCGCTTGTCCCGCTAGGGCGTGACGTCTCAGGATGACAAAATATTTAGAAAGGCCCATTGTATGTCCAAAAAAATAACAGCAGAATTAGTCGCACTCGCAGATTATGCGATGAATGCGGAAGACAAAAAGCTTTCGATCATTGGCATTTTTGATAAATTGTTTGTGCGTACCCTTCCATCACACCATCCACGGATGGTGTTTGTGACAACACTCGTCAGCGAGCCACAAACGAGCGCAAACTTGGTGATGCGGATTCTCACTCCTTCACAACAAGAAGATTTCAAAGCAGATGTTACTGTATCTTTTGGTGAAAATGGAAAAGCAAATCTTGTGAGCAATTTTGAAGGATTTCCAATCAAAGAAATTGGCGAGTATCGTTTCCTGTTTGAACAAAATGGGAAAGAGATCGTGGGTCACACACTAACAGTCATCCAGTTGAAAGAACAAGATGGGAAGAGAGTGGCAAACTAGTATCTCGTATAATACCTACATATGGCCACTACTCGCGACTACTACGATATCCTCGGTATTTCAAAATCTGCCACTGCAGCGGACATAAAATCCGCATACCGTAAAGCGGCACTCAAGTATCACCCCGACCGCAATAAAGAAGCGGGCGCGGAAGCAAAATTTAAAGAAATTAATGAGGCGTACGAAGTGTTGGGTGATGAAAGTAAACGTAAAAACTACGACCAATTTGGTCATGCTGCATTTCAACAGGGTGGTTTCAATAGTGCTACCGGCGGCAATCCGTTTGCCGGGGGATTTGGTGGTGGTCCCTTCACGTATACGTACAGCAACCAAGCAGGCGGTAATCCATTTGAGGGATTTGGGTTTGGGGGTGGCAGTGATCCATTTGATATTTTTGAAAGTTTTTTTGGGGGTGGAATGGGGCGAGCGCAACGTAAACCAATGTATGGGTTGGAAGTCGATTTCATGGATGCGGTGAAGGGTGCGACCAAAACGATCGAAGTGGATGGGAAAGAAAAAATAATCAAAATTCCAGCGGGAAGTGATGAAGGAACGCGGATTCGTTTCACTGACTTTGATATTCGGCTGAGCGTGCGACCACACTCGCAATTTAAGCGCGATCGTGATGATATCTATGTTGACATTGAGTTGCCATTGGTTATTGCGATTCTTGGAGGCGAAATCATGGTGCCAACAGTTGACGGTGATGTAAAGTTGAAGATTCGTCCCGGTACCCAACCAAGCACGATGATGCGACTGCGCGAGCAAGGAGTCGTGCGATTGCATGGGCGTGGGAAAGGCGATGAGTATGTGCGACTGCTCGTTAAAATCCCCGAGAAACTAACGCGCCAACAACGTGATGCATTGAAAGCATTTGAATAAATTAGATAGCGGGTTTTTTTGCTGCCAGAATGAGTGAATCGCCAATATCTGCGCTTGCTTTGGCTTCATTAAAGGAAACATCGTCACCTGCCTCAAACCGTACAACTTGGCTAGGATACAATTTCCCTTTTTCATCTTTTTCCAAACGCAATGTTACTTGATTTGTTGTAAGTGTATCGATATCAAACCCAAAATATTGTAAAAATTCGGAGAGCGAATTTCCTGTAAACATCGTAATATGTTCGCTTGCCCATGCACTGGGTTCTTCACTTCGTCGTTCATCTACCGTTCGAGGAAATTTCCCTTGGGCCATTTCCAACTGTGCCGGAATGCTTGCAAAGTTTGGAGTGGTCAGAAGAAATAACCCTCCTGGTTTCAATACACGAAAAGCTTCTTGAAAAAAGGAAAAGAGTAATTGGGGAGACAAGTGTTCAATGAGTTCACCAGCGTAGACTACATCAAGGCTGTTGTCAGGAAATGGCAGTTCTGCAGCGCTTGCTTGAAGCTTTGGTTCACGTTTATCGATCTTTGAAAGGGGTTCTATATCCAAATCAACTGGCAGATAAAGCAAATGCGTTGGTTGTGGTTGAATCTTACTTTTTTGTTTTTCAAGTTCTTTTGTGTAGTCAGCAAATTTTCCAATTCCTGCCGCGATTTCGACAACTGTAAAAGATAATTCACTTGTATGAAGATACTCACTTCCAATAAGTTGTTGTGCCATCCGTAATCGTGCACGATGATGCGCTTGGTCCATGTAGGTATAGTATTCACTTCCGTGCCGGACGCTTTCAGCTTGCACACGATTTCCTTCTCGCACATCACGCTTCGCCCGTTCGAGCCATAAGCGGACGTATTGTCTTGTTGCCTCAAATTGTGAAAGTTGAGGGTTGGAGAGTAGCTCAATCATTTGGTTGGCTTCTTCGTAGATGGAACGAGTAAGTTCGTTATTTGGTTTTACTGTAACTTCCTTCACAAATGCAGGTAACTCTTTTTGTAGAGTTGACGGGTCGGTTTGGAGGAGATCAATGCTCATAGGCTATGGAAGAACGTGAAGAAGTGAGAGAACCGCGTGTGAAAAATTATGGTATTGGTCAGCGAGTTGCTGATCACAGTCTGCTGAAATAGGTGTGAAATCGGCAATGAATTCATCCTTCAGTTTGGAAAACTGTTGCCTTTCTTCAGGAGAAGCTGTGTCGCTCACTATTTTTTTATACAACTGCTGCAATGTATAGAAACGTTGCAATTTGTCACACTCTTGGTCTGCATCAGAAACATGATTTTCCATCATCAATCATTGTACCATGGGTACCAATTGCCTTGATGCGATACAATGAGGAGCAGAGTTTTCTATGAATGCACAAGACCAAGAGCCTTTAGTACAACATGAAATAGAGCCGCGATTTCACGTGGACATCCTTCTATACTTTGGAAAATTTGATCCGATCACCAAAGGACATGTCGCTCTCATGCAAGATGCATTGGCGCAAATCACTGTGCC
>PSRQ01000020.1 GCA_003176165.1 Candidatus Cerribacteria bacterium 'Amazon FNV 2010 28 9' | reverse complement strand
CCCGCAATGTAGGTAAGCGCTCCGCGAATGCTTTCGGGACGCATCTGGGAGCGTGTTACACGGAGAGGATCTCCCTCCAGCAGCAAAAGAGGGGCAAAGTCACTTTCCAGCAATGCAATGAGCTGTTCAAATAATCGGCCTTGTGCCAGACTGATCAGGAAGTCGGTGGCGGTTTTGCGTTCAAAGACTCTGCGTGGATCGCCCCCCACATCGTAGTCGCCCATGTGTAACGGAGTGATCTCGATCAGTACCTGTGGCATGGTGGACAAAAGATCGGGAATTCCAGAACGTTGTTCTTGAGTGTCAATGCGAATAAAAATTGGCGAGTTCTTCGACATAGCATTCCTCTCATCACCTATCTCATAAACGTTTGTATACGCTCTCTACCCATTCTTGCTTGCCTTGGAGCGTCATGTGTGTTTTTAGACGAGAAAGAGTTGGCCAACGGCATGGATGTCCGAGAGGTGGTGATCCCACGCTTCGGTATAGGCCTCAAAACGCAGTTTCTCCTGTTCAAACGCCCGCCAGAGGTTATCTGGATCGAGTTGCTCGATAGTGGAAAGCGCGTTTGTCTTTGAGGCTTTTTTTGGCGTGACCGACTGGATGAACTGTTCAGCCATCTTGCGGGTACCCTCGATGTGTTCCTGCAGGATGCGTTCGGCCAATATCAGCCGCAGGTGCTCCGCCTTACGCGGAGAGGGAAGGATGACCTCGACACGCTCGCGGAAGGGACTTTCCTGCTGCTTCCGCTGCCAATGGTCCTTGACTTGCCAATAGAGCAGTGCGTCTTCTCTGTTTGCCTCTGCTGGATATCTGTACCATCTATTTATGGTCAGGTAATTGTCGTAATAGAAATCATCGATCTGAAAGCGTAAAGGATGAGCTACCTCCACGCCAGCAGATGTCAGTTGTTCTAACAGGGCTTCTGCCTCCGCTTGTCCCTGTTTGAGGGTCTCATCCGAGAGCTGATGTTCTTGCCAGATGCGTGTATCTTCTTTCTGCTGAGTGCGTGCCTTTTCCAGGCTTTCGAGCAGATCACCCACAGTGGCAGAACTGTAGAGTGTGTAGCCGGAGATCTGAATCTTTCGGCGATCTTCAGACATCCATTCAATGGTCGGGGAGTGTCCAGCCAGAGCCAGGGTGAGGGTGAGCAGACTGATGTATTGCCGCTGTTTTTGTGTGCTGAGATCTGCCTGACTCTGATAACGTGTGTCGTCTTGCCGTGAGACGATAGTGGCCAGATGCAATTGTGTCTCAAAGCCCCAAAGAACATGTCGATGTGGAACATCCGGGCACTCTTTGGTGTGCAGATGAAAGTGGCCAAGTGGTGTACCACGCAGTTCTGCGGTGGTTTCATCGATCAGATCAGCCTCTGAGATTTGCTTATAGAACGCAGGGGTCAGACGTTTGCCATTAATAGTGAGAGTACGGATTGCAAGAGGGAGAAGCTCGTCTTGAGCGTCGGAGTCTCTTCTCTCTCTCTTGAGAGTAGCCATGTTTTTCAACCTTCCTTCCACGTGTGGTGTTCTCCTCCGATGTCAGGGAACTTGCATATCGCCGAAGTCTGGGCCTCGTTTCAGCTTCGACCAATCTTCGACAGCCGTCTCCTGCATCTTACCTCAAATATGCTGAGAAGTCGAGACGATTCGTTGTGCCCAGGGTGATGCTTCCTGCGAAGAACTGGAGAAAGGGAGTGTTCACTTTTGATAGTTTTTGTTCGCTTTTGTCGGAAGTTCTGGGTAGTTCTACCTTTTGGTCCGACGAGTTCTACCTTCTGGTTCGGCAATTTCCACCTTTTGGTCCGAGAGTTTCTACCTTCTATCTGCCTTTCAAAGGTAAACTAGTTCTTGAAAGCAGGGTATGATGAGCCTCCTATTACGGTCTGAGGTGTGGGTCGATCACTGGCTACGCGATTCTCGCAGATGAGAGGGAGGTACGCCAGGTGCACATGGGGAGGGATGTTGGAACGCATCGGCTTCTCCGTATAGTTTGTCCGCTGATCGGAAAGAGAGGCGGAGAGATGCCCTGTTTTTGTCTCTATATTACGCTGCAAGCCCCGTGAAAAACGGGGGGTGAAAAAGGCCCCTCGTTATGGCTGAGTTTTTCACGGGGCTTGCAGCATTGTTGTTCATCGAAAGGGAAAGACAGGCATGTCAGTCGAAACAATGACGCGAAAGCGTCGAAGTGATGCAGGAATCATTATGTGGACGGAGCGAGACATCTACGCGGTGACCTGGATTGGGCAGCAGTACGCGATCCGTCTGGATCATTTGCAAGTCTTGCTGGGGCTTTATGCGGGGAGTGGGACCGCTCTGAGCATGGGAGGCACGCGCAAACTGGTGGCCAGATGGAAAAGGGCGGGATGGGTAGAGGCAAAGCGTCTTCGGGCCTCGGAGCCATTATGGGTGTGGCCAACACGGTTGGGCCTGCGTCAAATGGGGTTGCCGTATGTATATAGAAACATGGAACAAAGTCTGGATGATCTTACCCACCTGGCAGCGATCAACGAGATCCGGCTCTATGCCGATGAGGAGTTAGCTGCTGATTGGATGAGTGAACGGCAACTGTTCCAAGAAGTGGGTCGGATATCGGGAAAAGATCTGCTCCATCGGCCTGATGCGCTCATGCAATGGTCAGATGGCGATCTGATCGCGATTGAAGCAGAACTCTCGTTGAAAAAGCCGATGGATCTGGCGGAGAACCTGATGGAGTTGGTCCGTGGGAGGGGATATCTTCGTCTGAAGACAGAGCACGGCGCAGCCAAAGCTCGGACGATGAGCCAGGGGATGAAGAGCAAGTATAACGACATCTGGTACTTTGGCCCGCCTAAAGTGCGTAGACAGGTGAGGCGAGTGCGTGCCCATCTGGTAGAGCAGGGGGCATTGAGTGAGGAAGAGGCCAAGAGGATTTTTGTGAAGTGGTACCCGTTGGCGAGGACAAAGGAGGCGGAAAAACTGGAAGATCGAGAAGATGATGAAGCACTGAATCTGGCGGCTGAAGAAGATGATGAGGTCCCTGTCTAGAAAGTCGAGAAAAGAACGCGTAGGAGAATGATCCTACGCGTTCTTTTTGTGTGGTGAGAGGGATTTTTGTATGTGAAAGATAGAAATATAGGAAAGGTTGGCTAATGTGGAATATAAATTTTGTATAATGATCTCAATCTCTTGTATTTTTTCTTGGAAGGGTTTATAATAATTTCCAGATCTAGAATTTTTCATTTAGAGGGAGGTTGTGAGATGACCTGTAATCTAGCCGTGTCGATCATGAAAGCGGCTCTCTCGGACGAACGGCTTAAAGCGCTGATAGATGAGCACATCGATCAAGTGACTGCGATAATGCGTGGGTACTTGCACCAGAAACATCCTCTGCTTGAACTGGGTGAGGCAAACGCGGGGCAGTTTAGTGTGGGCGATGGCCTGACCCTCAAAATCGCACAAGGGCAGGTAACGCTCTCTGGTCAGCGTACTTCGAGAACAGCCCAATACATGGGACATCTGAGCGAGGAGACGAGTACTTTTCTCCCTCTTATCGCCGATCAGCTCTTCTTGCGGGAGGTGGAGAGTAGGCTCAAGGTAGCCGCCACGATTACCGGAAAGAAGACCTCAGATGTGACGAATAACCAAACCGTACAGCGAGCAACGGTCTACTCGATAGAGATCCGAGGCCTCAAGGGACGTGTATTCGTGTTGCCCGGCGGGCATATGCAAATTTTTATGGACACTGGTACCTTCGTACAGGCGAAGACCGCTACGCAAGAGCTTCTACAAGCGGTGCAGGCAGAGGGTTTCTCTTCTCTCCAGATGGTGGGGGAGGTCGAGCAGCACCGGGATACGCCCGATCATGTCCATGTTCGCCATGCGCATCAGAGGGGAGGCAGCTAATGGGAGAGGCCGAGACTTCTCAAACATCGGATATTGGAGAGATCATTGTGCCAGGTTGGTTTGAGGAATACAAGGAAACCTATGTCGCAGGCGCAGCCCATGGATTCATCCTGAGTGGTGATATTTATGGGTTCACAGCAGGAGGTGTGAGCCAGCGTGGATATCTGGAGGCGGCACTAGCGGAGAAGCGGGAGATCGTGGTGCGTTACGACCGGGCGCGTGGCTTCAGCTTTGTTCTGGAGGAAGCTATGCGTGCAAAGGCGGGCAAGTTGGTTGGTACAAAGTCGGGCCAACTCTCCAAAGATGGGGCTGCGATGGTCGAAGCCATGGATACCTTCTTTAAAGGGCAGGGTATGGAAGGTGATTTTGGGGAAGGGAGTGATCCTTTTGCTGGGCAGCCGCAGCCAGTGGAGGCGCTTCGCCTGCTGGAAGCACTGCTGCGTTCTCCGAAAGCCAGGGGCAAGGTAGCAATTATTGTGGACTTTGCTGAACTGCTGTGTCCCAATACCGGCGACAAATCCATGATGGCTCCCCCTGATCGTGACATTTTGGGTATTCTGCTTGGTTGGGGACAGGACAACACCATTGGGAAGTGCAACAACCCCGTTTTTTTGCTTGTTGCCAAACTGACGGAGTTGCACGGAGATCTCCGCTCTAGCGGTTCGGGGTACAAAGCCATTGATGTGCCGCTCCCGATTCGTGAGGAACGAGAGAGATACATCACTCGTTACCTTGCCAAGCGTGATGAGCGCAAAAAGAAGATCCCGTTGCTTGATCTCACTGTGCCGGAGTTGGCGAACCTGACGGCTGGTCTGAACTTGCGTCATGTGGAGGATATTCTTCTGTTGGCCTATCGTAGCGGTGGTGTGAGCCGTGCACTCGTTAAAGGCAGGAAGGATGCCATTATCACTAGTGAGTACAGCGAGATCGCTGAAATGATTGAGCCGCTCCCTGGTGGATTTACGGCTCTGGGTGGCATGGATCATCTCGTGAACTGGGCCAGGACCGAGTTGATTGATCCCCTTAGACAGGGAAGTCTTGATGTTCCCAAGGGTGTTCTGCTGGTTGGACCACCCGGAACTGGGAAGACTTATTTCCTCAGAGCTTTGGCCTTTGAGGTTGGGTTCAATGCCGTGATGCTGCGGAGTGAGAACATTTTGTCCAAGTGGCTCGGCGAGTCGGAGGCCAAGCTCAAGAAATTCTTTGAGTTTGTGCGAGCCTTGACACCGTGTCTGGTCTTTTTCGACGAACTCGATCAATCGGAGATGAGCCAGAGGGGCAACGCTAGCGGCAATCCTGTGGCCAGCAATCTGTTCAATCAGATGCTACAAGTGATGTCTGATGAGACCCTCCGTGGTAAGATGATCGCCTTCTTTGCGTCGAATCGGCCTGATCTGATCGACTCGGCCCTTCTCCGGTTTGGCCGCATGGATGCCATCATTCCGGTCTTACTTCCTGACGAGCCTGCGCGTGCAGGTATTGCCCGTGTGCAGGCAATAGGTCAGGGGATGACGATGGCCGAGGAAGCGGTGACGAGGCTTGCGGCCCGTACCATCGACTATAGTGCGGCTGATATTGCCGCAGTGGTCGCCAAGGCCAAGAAACTGGCGAGACGAGCAACTCACAAACAAATCGAAGAGGAGGATGTGGATGCTGCTCTGGGCTTTATCCGCCCGTCAACACCACAGATTGCGCGGCGCTACACATTGCTTGCCATCGAGGCCTGCAATGATGGTGAGATGCTCCCGCCGCAGTACGCTGCTGAACTAGCAGATAGGCAGCGGCTCAAAGCGAAGATTCGGCAGGCTGAGAAAGAAATCGACGCTGCTCCATCTTCAAGCAGTTCCGACCGTGAGGATCGCAATTGGTAACAGTGAGACAAGCTTATGAAAAACTCTACGTGCCTCTATTTTTCATAAGCTCCTTCGAGGAGAGAAGTCTATGCCACGTGAGAAGAAAGGTCAGATAAGGCAACTGACCACAGATCGGCGTAAGATCGTCGAGCAACGGGCACAATCCCCCGTATCTCTTCTGCCGGTTGATGAAGGAACGACAGACGCTTCACAGCCGACGAAGGCTCAGTTGATTGCGGCCATCCTAGACCAGCCGGACATGGAGTTTGTTGATTGGAAAAAGTTGATGGGCGAAGGTGTGGTGGTGAAGGTGCACATTCGGCGGGTGCGTTTCCGCAAACGTCTCCAGTTTAGCGATCTGGGTATTCACTTTGGAGATGCTGAGACGGCGAAGGCCATGCAAGAGGTTTTTCGGCTGGGGATGAAGAACCTGCTGACAAAGGAGTATCTTGATCGGATCGAGCAGATTGAATATCGGGCGCGGAAACTGCTGATCATGTACTCCTATGAGACGATCTGGGGAGCCTTTATTCCGGTAACCGCCTATGGAGAGTTTCGAGAGCGGCTTCAGAACGAAGAGTTGGCCTACTATGCCGTTCGAGATGAGATCCTTTCCAAATATCCAGACATCAAGAAACAGGTCTTGGCCGACTATGTGCAGGCAGCAAAGTCTGCCTATCGCATTCTCAATAATGTCAACCCAGAGGTTCTCAGCGAGCGTGAGCTCAAAACAGAGGCCTACTATCTGGCTGGGGTGCGTCATGCGATACGCAAAATCCTGCCCACCCCTGAAGATATTCGGCAGTCCTTCGGATTCGAGATCTCGCAGACGTATATTGATCTGCCGGTCCTGGCAGGTGAGGATGCTGATCTGTCAGACGTTGAGGCGGGCAAGAGCACAATTGAAGGGGTAACTGGAGAAGAACAACGAGAGTTGCGCTGGCGACAATGGAGTACCAAGGACCGCCAGACGATGATGAGAATGATGAATGAAGAGGTGGTGCGCGATGCAAGGCTGCAAAAGCAGGAACGCATCGATGCGTTCTTCACGAAAGTGGTTTCCCAGCTTCGGGGGTTGCTCTATGAAGCGACGAGCAACGTGCTGGCTTCGCTCAAAAAACATGAGAAGTTACAGCCACGCTCTGTTGTGCAGTTGAGGAACTTGGTCGAGAACTTGGAAATGCTCAACTTCTACGGGGATAGAGACGTTGAGCGAGCGATGAAGTTGATCGAGAATCTGATTGATCGCCCACACGAGGACCGAAATATTGAACTCATCGAGCAGAGATTGGGAGAGATTGCGTTGGTCATGAGGTCAACCTTGCTGCCCCTCGAATACGAATTTCGTGAGGAACGGGAGGAGGCGGAGGAGGCGACCGAGTGGATTGAGAAGCTAGGTATACCCAGTAGACCGACGAGGCGCGAGGTCCGTGAGGCAAGGATGTCCCTTGGCTTTACGATCCCTGCCTGGGATGATGTGCGCGAGGAACGCGAGGACGAGGAAGGAGTGGGTTCTCCTCTCCTGGTAGGCGAAGCGCGTGAGGAGCGCTCCTGGTGATGAGCAGGCCTGTGAAGTGTCTCAATGAATATCGTGTAGAAGGCCGTTTTAGCTACACCGATTACGATGGTGGACCTGAACTGTGCGAGAAGGTTGATAAACGGGTGGATGCTCACTCTGAGAAAGAAGCGGCTGATCTGCTTATTACTGATTATAAGGAAGAGTGGCCAGATGCTTGCTGGCTTTTTGGTCATCCCAGCGTTCGCTATCTCCAATCAGTGATAGAGCGGGATTACTCCCTCTCATCCTATTGGACGCGGAACCCAGCAGAACAAAAGACTCTGAGAGAGGTTGTTCTCTGTGCTGGAAGTGTGGGCTCATGAGAGAAGCAGGCACTGGCGGACGAGCTAAGGCTTTTCCTTTAGACAAGGACCAATCATGATCCAATTAGCAGAACGAATACAGCAGGCAATTGACACTGCATATCGAGCAGAAGGGTTTGCGGAATATCTCTATGGGAAAGGGCTTATTGGAAAAGGGAATGAGGTGAGAGGTGCTGTTGAAAGTCTCCTCGCCCTTGAAACCACCATGTGTCCTGATTTTGTTGTCGAGACTCGGATTGAAGTGGCGGAGGCTCTTGCCCACTTGTTAGTTGCCTATGGTTATGATTCGGGCAAGCGCAGGTATGCTACGACACAGGAACAATCATGGGCAAAGAGCTAAAAGTTCCCGATATCATTGCCCAACTTCAGCGTCATCGGGGCTATAAGGGCTGGAGGATGCGTCCCCATTGGAGACAAGCCAATCTCTGGATTGCCCAGTACTACACTTACATCGGACGTGGTGATAAAAAAGGTTGGCGAGTGCTTAGGGATGAGAAAGAACAGTATCGAACCTTCCGCACCCCCGAACTCGCCTACATGGCCCTGGCCAAACAGCAGGCAGAATGGCAGAAAGAGCTTGGAGAACACGATCAAACCTTCAAGGTGGTAAGTATGAGTGAAGAAGAAAAGCGGTTGGGAAGGATTTACCCGTTCTGCTATAAACAGTGGCATGACGAAGCAGAGGAGTCTCTGGGTGATCTGCTGCGGGCATGGGGTGGAGAGATCATCTGGTTACTCGATATCCGATTTGACCCTGAAGGGCCTCCATACGGTTTTCGAGGCTCTTGGCTCAAGCATATGCGTCCAACACAGTACCGCCATGCCAAAGGACTGGGCCTCGTGAGTGGGCAACTCTACTATCCCTCATCAGCCGTGCGCGAGATTCTCCGACTCTTACGGGAGGGTGAGTCATTTGTGCTCTTCTCAGGGGATCTTGACCATGTTAAAATGGTGGAAACGTTGGTACGCGATCAGGCCCGAACGCAAAACATCCTGCTCGAAGATCCATACACACTGAACGCTGGTGACCTGTGCCTGTGGAAGAAACGCGAAGCTTCTACTCAAGAAGTAGTTCTTCACCATCGTACTCCAGATGTCTACAGCTTTCTTGCAGATTTTCTAGATGAGCGCATAAGTGGTGAGTATGTTGACATTCGAGACCTTCAGGTTGTCACCGTTGGTGCTTATCGGTGCGATGAATGTGGAAAGGGAGAAAAAACCGTGAGATGGCGTGAGCAACCACAAAAAAAGCTTTGCCGTCATTGCTTTTGGGAGTGGGGCTTGGAGTATGGGGAATAGATCCATGAGCGAGACAGAGACACTGGGACATCCGGGTGGGCGGCTGCTTGCCCATTACCGAAACCGACACGGGGGTCTCAGTCAACAGGAGCTGGCCACCCAGGTCGACTGTTCTCGGAGCATGGTCGCTCAAATTGAGTCAGGTACTCGGCTCCCATCCAGCCAGTTGTTGAGTGCTATGAGCCAGGCACTTCGTCTGAATGCCGTTGAGAGGGCAATCCTCTTTTCTCTCTATGACAAGGTAGAGCCAGACCAGATAAGCATGCTGCCCTATGTGGTGGCAGTACTCTGCCTCGATCCGATGCTTCGAGCGGATCAGATTGAGTCCCTCATACGTCTCGTGGTGCAGGAATACAAGATGGCCATAGTGGTAGGGAGCCAACCGTAACAGATTGAGAAGGCGCGACGGCCAAGATATGCTTCGCAGGAGTGTTTTGAGTTCTTGTCTGCCAGGGATGCATCAAATAATGCGCAAAAAACAGCGCAAGTACCGTGCAAATGAACTGTTTGCGCATTAAATGGGGTTGTTTTTTCCGCACTATTTGATGTAGCTGCATATTCCTATAGCCATTAAGCGTATGGTGTCTTGCTATGGTCCATTTTCCGATCCCTGCGGGGGAGGCTAGGTGCGCGACTTCTCGACCTGCCGCCAGACAGATCACAGGTGGATCTGTAGACCGGGCTTTTCATAAATTCCAGATCTGGAATTTATTGATAGCTATGTCTCTGGCTTCCAGTGGTTTGAGCTTTTTTCTCACTCTCAAGTTCACTGCGAGAATGCCCAAAATGGCCCTAAATCCGCGAATCTGGCGTATATATGGTCGATGAGATATTCTTACTCATCTGGGGAATGAATGGCCGTAAGGAGTGTCTCAGAGCCATTTTTGAGGGGGAGCCTCTTCCAATTAGCTGCCATGTGTGTTATGATTGTCTCTGAAGATAAGATAGTTGTCTGGTTGAAAGCGAGCCATTTTATGGGAACAAGAGAACTGAATGGGCAGACACCAGCCCGCGAACTGAATAGCAGCAACCTGTTGGGCTTTGTTCTGCCTGCGAGAAATCAGTACCCGTTTGCGCTCAACACTCTCCATCCGAGGAGGCGGGTGAAAAGAGTCAGTGGGTCAACCAGGCTGTTGTTCCGACTCTCCCCTGTGGGGCTTTCGCTGTTTGCATCTGGATCTGGTCCTCTCCCTGGTGTTGACGCCTCTATCATCCTGACGAAAGTCTCGAAACTTGTTGCGGGTAGACCTTTTGTTCAGATCATCTTCCCTTTGCTTCCGGTTCGTCTCTCCTCTGGTTCTCGGCTCAATGACAGATGTCGTGTTTCCCCACGTTCGCGTCTTTTCTCATTGTGGAGGGACCCAGACTCTGCAAGTCCGAGCCATGTTACAGTTCTCCGAGTGGGTGAGATCTCCGCCTCTGGAATGCCTGACTTGCTCCGCGAGATCTCCCATCCCCTTGCGGTTGGACATCTCGATGAGTCTTGCAGGAAGTCCTTTCTTTTTGGGATAACTCATAATGATGACGAGTTGTCGTACTCTATGTTATTTACCTACTCTGTTTACCTTGTGATGTACATAGCTAGTTTTCAATGTGATTTGTGTACTCTGTTAACATTTCGGCAGGATGTAGGGGTGTATACAGTGGTCTGTTAACATTATCTCTAGAGGGTGTAGCCTGTCCGGTCAACCATCTGTATGTATCTTTTGTGTTAATAGAGTGCCTTGTTAACCACTGGAACGCCTGTTTTAG
>PSRQ01000037.1 GCA_003176165.1 Candidatus Cerribacteria bacterium 'Amazon FNV 2010 28 9' | reverse complement strand
GATAGCGTAAGTAGCACACAGGCTCGCTGTCACGCACGTGTCGTATTGGACAACTCACTTCAGCCATTCGCAGCGACGACACCAGCAGGCTATGGTCCCGCACAACTGCGTGGTGCGTACAACTTGACAGGGAAAGCGACGGGAAATCCAGTTGTCGCTGTCATCGATGCGTACGATCAACCCAACATTGCCAGCAATGTGAATACGTACAGCACCACATTCGGATTGCCGACATTGCCTACGTGCAGTGGCGCGATTAAATCGTCTTCGACGGCTTGTTTTCAAAAGCTTGATCAAAAAGGAGGAACCAATTATCCATCGCAAAACGCAGGATGGGATTTGGAAACATCTTTGGATGTAGAGACAGTCCATGCGATGTGTGAAAACTGCAAAATTTTGCTTGTGGAAGCAAAGTCAGCGTCGTTTACTGACTTGCTCACCGCGTTTGATACAGCAATTGCCAAAGGAGCAACCATCATTTCCAACTCATATGGTGGCAATGAAAGTAGTGGGGAGACCACATATGATGCGCACTTCCAACATCCAGGGCTAGTCATGACGTTTAGCTCTGGCGATAGTGGGTATGGAGTGAGTTACCCTGCTGCTTCAAAGTATGTTACGGCTGTAGGAGGGACCACTCTTAATGTCAATGGAAGCAATGGCAGTTTTAGCTATGGTAGCGAGTCTGTGTGGAGTGGAGCAGGTAGTGGATGCAGTGCGTATGAGAGCAAGCCTTCATTTCAGACAGATAGCGGATGTAAAAAACGCACGGTTGTCGATGTGAGTGCAGATGCTGATCCATCGACGGGTGTGGCGGTATACGACACCGTGAAGTTTCAAAATAAAAGCGGGTGGTTTACCGTCGGTGGGACCAGTCTCGCAGCTCCACTCGTGGCAGCTGTTTATGCACAATCAACAGGGATCAAAAGTAGCACATATGCAAATAGTGTTCCCTATGCAGACGTAAGTTACACAAAAACGCTCCACGACATTGTGACAGGAGCAAATGATCAATCTTGTAGTTCTTACTTGTGCGAAGGAGCAAAAGGATATGATGGCCCAAGTGGATTGGGCTCGCCCAACGGAATCAGTGCATTTGGAATGTAGAGTGTTTAAAACAGCTCAGTTCCTGGACTTAAATTGTATTTCTTTGCAGCACTCTGTCCCTGGATGATGAAAGCGACCCAGCGTTTGTCTTCAATACCCCAACTGCCGATGATGAACGCAGTTTCTCCGTTTGGCACATCTTTCATGCGGTCATAACATTTGAAGGTTCCAAATTTGGTCGTGATTTCTTTGCCAGCTACAAATCCAATATCTTCGGGAAGCATGGTGGTGACGGTGTTGCCAAAGTTATCGACGTAGCTAATGCATTTTGGTGCATCGGCGACTTTAGAGATGTCATATATTTCATGAGGGACATCAATTCCTTCGGTCAGCCATTTGGCAACACGAGGTACAAACTCGAAGCTGCGGAATTGGCTTTTGACGATCAAATCACGTTTCTTTTCTTCTAAATACCCAAGCTTAATCATCGCGTCAACGACAGTAGGAATATCAAACACTTTAATGTGGTCGGTCAGCCCAAGTTTTTTGACGAGTGAGAGGACATAGCCATCAATGGTGGCGATGACGAGTGTTTGTTTGTACAGGAAGTATCCAAAAGGAGTACCATTTGGCCAATGTTTGCCCTGTCCTTGGCGGGGAGCAACGTTGGCGATGGCGATCCCTCGTCCTCCTTCAGCTCCGTCTAAAATATCGATGAGGTTGGTTGCGGTCTCAAGCTCACCAAATCCTGGGAGGACATCGAGGTTGGTGGTAGGCATGCTTACCCCTACCAAAAAGGCGGGTACACCAAGGTAACTTTCATATCGCGTCACTTGGCGCGCACTGGCATTGGCGTCGCTACAATCGGTGATGATGGTCACAAACATGGCAGCTCCTTGAAACAAATAAATGACCTGTTTATTTTACCACACTGGACAGGGCGTCTATACTGCACGTATGACACAACGTGAACGCTTCGTAAAGTTGGCAACCAACCTTGAGAGCAGTAATCCCATTGATTGGGAGGCTCTTGAACAGCGTACATTGCTGCATGGATTTTCGCTTCAATTTTTGGAGCAAACATATCTGCATCAACTGACTCGTGGTGACATTGCCTCGTACTCAGTGGGACTCAAAGATGAAGAGCTGCTGAGCTCTGCGCGCGATGTGTATGGCTACCGCGAAAAAGGGAATATATTTGTAGGGATGGTAAGCGGAGAGGAAGAGAATCGTGAATTTTATATTCCTGGTATCTTAGCTTTTATTCGTACACAAGCACGCCTAATTCAGGCACATCATCGTGCAGAACATGTTCAAACTTAAATCTTTACATTATGCCAGAACTTCCAGAAGTTGAAACGATTCGAAAACAAATTGAAACGTATCTTGTTGGACTCACAATCACCTCAATCGAAGAACGACCACATAAGATGTTTCGTGGAAATCCAACTGAGTTGGTGGGGAAAAAGATCATTGCAGCCCGGCGTTTTGGGAAACTTCTTGTCATTGATTTTTCTGACCATGTTTCGTTGGCTATTCATTTAAAAATGACAGGACGCTTGACGTTGCAAGAAAAAGATAAACCATTGCCCGATCACACGCATGTCATTTTTCATTTACTTCCCCTCCCCTCGAAGGAGGGGGCAGGGGTGGTTGGTGCAAAAGGGGAGAAGGAATTTGTACTTATCTACTCTGATTATCGTCGGTTTGGATTTTTGCAGATTGTCCCAACTGACAAGGTTGAACAATTACCATTTATCAAAAAATTAGGGAACGAGCCGCTGAAAGATTTTACGCTCCAGTATTTTCAAACACTCTGTGCAAAGGCGAAGCGACCAATTAAAACACTCCTCATGGATCAGGAAAAAATTGCTGGGATTGGCAATATTTATGTGAGCGAAGCGCTTTGGCTCGCAAAAATCAATCCAACGAAAAAAGCGAATGAGGTAACAACGCAAGAGTTACATACATTGTTCAACGCAATTGAGAGTTCACTCAAAGAAGGAATACGGCGACGTGGAGCCAGTGACAATTCATATCGTGATTTATTGGGTGGAAAAGGAACATATCAAAACTTTTTCAAAGTCTACAACAGAGCAGGGGAAAAATGCTCTCGTTGTGAGACATCGATTGAACGGATTATACAAGCGGGACGCAGTACGTTTTTTTGCCCAAAATGCCAGGGATAAGATTTTTTCTTGTCATCCCGGCCGTGACCCCGCCAACGGCGGGGATCAAGTAGCCGGGATCTTTCTGTCAATCCGCACACCAAGTTTGATAAGACCTTCAACGTAATCTGTTAAAAGATCCCTGATACTCGGCTTCCACTTTGTGGAACCGCGTCAGGGATGACGAAAACAGTAGGGGAGAGTAGATTTGTAGATTTATTCTCAACATTACAATCTTTTTTGATTCTTCATTCTTCTAGGTTGAGTTGCAATTTCTCCATCATCATCGAGTTGAATGTTATCTTCTTGGGAAGTTTTAACCTTTCCTGCGATGAGTTCATCCAGTGTTAGTTTTTTTTGCTTCTCTATCATCAATCCTTTGCGATTGAGGGCCCTTGTCTCAAATGGAGCGAGTGGGCCAAAGAGACATTTTTCCCAAACAAGAGTGGCTCCATTAAAGGATTCACCCATCCCATGTTTTACGAAGCGGCGAAAT
Source organism: Candidatus Cerribacteria bacterium 'Amazon FNV 2010 28 9' (assembly GCA_003176165.1). Taxonomy (GTDB): domain Bacteria; phylum Patescibacteriota; class Microgenomatia; order UBA1400; family UBA12028; genus PSRQ01. The sequence goes on along the minus strand of PSRQ01000037.1, from coordinate 2,481 downwards.
TCTTCGCGATTCATAATCATGAGTGTATCGTACGCTAAATTGAGTTGGGCAGATGTTTGCAAAAGCCCTCCGAAATGGTGTTCGAAGCCAATTTCAATCATCGAAGGAAGAGGATTGTGTTCCCAAAGGCGATCGTTTATTGTTTGACTTAATGCGATAGTAAAGCGTAACAAAAAATCTATAAATTCTCCTGTTTCTCCAGAAAGAGCATCAAATAATTTAATACTTGTCTCGTTGTAAAGGATCAGGTTTTGAATCAGTTGTTTTTGATTATTCCATGTATCGATATACCTGCTTTTTTCTTGAAAACGATAAAAAATATCATGCAAGGATTTGATTTTCCATTCAAGTTGTGCAGAGATTGCTTCTCTTGGAGCTTCCTGTAAATCTTCTGATGTTACATGCCAAGTTGTTCGCAAACCATCCACTTCGTTTTCAGTTGCTGTAAACGCATAACTTGATTGTAAACTGTGATGTTTCATCTCCTTACTATGTCTTCGATATCCCTCTTGTAATTCCTGATAGATCATGTTGCCAATTATACACTTTCAGGTTTCATTTCATTCATATGAGAGAATAGGCACATGCTTGTCTCATATATCGATAAACTTCAACTTACTGATTTTCGCTCTTTTGCGCAGCAGGATATCATTTTTGATTCGAAGCAAACACTGATCCTTGGGCAAAATGGACGGGGCAAAACCAATATTTTGGAAGCAATTTCGCTATTGAGTATTGGAAAAAGTTTTCGTGGGAAAACACTCTCAGAGTGTGTTCGGATGGGAGCGCAAGTCGCACACATTGTGGCGCAATCAGTTGTCGACAGTGAAGAAGAAAAAATAAGTGCACATATCGTCGCAACTCAAAATAACTTAGGTCAGCGATCGAGTGTACGGTATGAGCGCAACGGTGTCAAAAAACAGAAAAAGAGTGTAGTAGGAATCATCAAATCAGTCGTGTTCCGACCGGAGGACTTGGAGATCATCACAGGAAGCCCAAGCACAAAACGTGATTTTTTGGATGAAGTACTCATTCAAGTGAGTCCTGTGTATTTAACAGCTTTGCGCGAATATGAACGTGCGCTTAAACATCGCAACAAACTCATTTTGCAACTGCGTGATGGGCTTGTCACACGTCGCGATTTTTTCTTTTGGGACGAGTTGCTCGTCAAACACGGAGATCTCATCACGCGCGAGCGGGCTCGTTTTATTCATTTTTTAAATACGGCGGTTGTGTTTCCTGTCAAAGCGCAGGTTACTTATGATCACTCAATCATGAGTGAAGAACGCTTGCATCAGTACGCGACCGCAGAAGTGGCCGCAGGGCGCACGTTGGTTGGTCCACACAAAGACTCTCTGAGTGTGCGGATGCAGTTATCTTCCCCTCTTGGAGGGGAAGAAGTCGAGCGGAGCACGACAGAAGGGGTGAAAGAGATTGAGAGTCAACAAGACTTACAAGATGTCTCTTTGTATGGTTCTCGGGGCCAACAGCGTATGGCAGTATTGTGGCTGAAAGTGGCGCAGTTGCAATTTATCGAAGCGCAAACAAAACAAACGCCGATCTTGCTGTTAGACGATATTTTTTCTGAACTTGATGAGCACAACCGAGAATTAATTTTTTCACTCTTCGATAATCACCAAGTCATCATGACCAGCGCAGAAGAAATGAGAATGCTTCCACCAAAAATCACAGATGGATTACTCGTCAATCTATAATTTCCGTTGGTATGTTTTTTTCTGTTCTTCCAGCTCAAGGAGATGGTCTGCGATATCCGTTTGTGATCGAATGAGCCATTCTGGGGCTTTCTCGGAAGCATCTTCACCCATTTGTGCATAGCTAGCGATCTCTTTGCCCATAGCGGTTACTAAATGTAAATGGGCAGCTATATATTCAAGATCAAACTCTCTAGAGGCAAGGTCTTCGTATTGTTGTGAACAGAAGAAATTGGTAATGTGAAAAATTGCCTGTTTTTCTGTCTCATCAGTATAACGCACCCAATCTCTTTCAAGAGTTTGTTGTAATTCTTTTGTACGAAATGCCATAAAATTTTCCTCCCATATAGAGTTTACTCCGTTTGTAAAAAAGTCAACTCCATGCGTTACAATTACAGAATGGAAGTTCCCGCAACAGTTGCCACCCAAGTAGCTAAAATCTGCCGTATGAAGCCTTCGTCACACAAAGGCCAAAACGGCAAAGTGATGCTCATCGGTGGTAGTGATTTATTTCATGCTGCATCGCGCTGGTCGCTAGATGTGGTTTCGGCGATGGTTGACATGGTGTTTTATTCTTCTGTTCCTGAAAACAACGAACTGATTCGCGAGGCGAAAAAGAATTTTTGGGATGGTGTGATTGTTCCACGCGGACAGATTGAAAATTACATTGAGGAAGCAGATGTTGTTTTGATTGGTCCAGGGATGGAGCGTGCAAGTCGCCAATTTTCAATTTCCAATTTACAATTTACAAAACCAACAAGCGAAGAAT
>PSRQ01000058.1 GCA_003176165.1 Candidatus Cerribacteria bacterium 'Amazon FNV 2010 28 9' | reverse complement strand
TGAGCAAGCAGCAGCGCTCACGAGATATCTGAGTAACACAGATACTGTACTTCATTACTATATTAGTGAAGTATTGCGTCTCTATCCTGCAACATTCAGTCTGCCGTATAGTGTGGCAGCACAGGAAGGGATAGATGTTGCATTTGGGTATCCGTATGGGAGTGAAGTCTCTGGTCATCTTCCTGGAGGATTGGGAATCAGTGTCGTGCTTCCAGCGATGCACAGAGATCCAAACTTTTGGAATAGTCCAAATGAGTTCAATATTAATCGTTGGAATGAAGAGGATCCAATGTACTTTAGAGATGAAGAGAGGCATGTGGATCAACGTGATGCATATTTCCCATTCAACAATGGATCACCACGCGACTGTATCGGTCGTGCTCTAGCCATGATGGAAATTAAGTTATTTTTGATAAATTGGATTTCAAACTTTGAGACGACGAGATTTGCTGGTGGAGTGAGTACACAGACAGGAACCCTCACCCCCGAACACAAGAGTACGGCGTCGTTCCGTAAGCGTGCAGCTTAAGTTCATGTCTTCGTATCAAAACAAAAAGTGAGCCTTCGGGCTCACTTTTTTCTTTATCCATTTCTCATGTCGACTAGTCGGTGGAGGGGGTGGGATTTGAATCTACGGTGAGCGTGAACCCACATTTGTTTTTCCACGATCCCGTATCAAAGCGGAGAGGACAGGACTCGAACCTGCAAGCCCTTGCGGGCGCCAGTTTTCAAGACTGGTTCCTTACCATTCGGAGCACCTCTCCGCTTTTGTACGGGACAAGCAAACGCACTAGACCACTATGCGACCCCTCCAGGGACACTACATGGTATTATACCAGGTATGAAACTCCCGCGCGCATTTTATGAACGATCTCCTCTTGAGGTGGCGCCAGAGCTGTTGGGAAAATTCTTGGTTCACGTCACTCCCGAAGGGACAGCCACTGGCCAGATCAATGAGGTGGAGATATATAGCCAAGACGATCCCGCATCACATACTTTTCGTGGGAAAACGCCACGCAATGCAGTTATGTTTGGCAAAGGTGGGTTTGCCTATGTCTACTTCACGTATGGCATGTATTTTTGCATGAATGTGTCGACAGAAACGGAAGGGATTGGGAGTGGGGTTTTGATTCGTTCCTGTATTCCAGTGGAAGGAATAGGATTCATGCAACAGCGAAGGGGAAAATCAGTGCACCTCTGTGATGGGCCAGGGAAACTCTGCCAAGCTTTTGGGTTGACACGCGAGCACAATGGCATTGATCTGACAACTTCAGCAGAATTGTTTATTGAAGACCGCGGTGTTCAGATTGAGAAATATACACTTACTCCACGGATTGGAATTTCTGTTGCGACCGATAAATTGTGGCGATTTGTATTCTAGCTACTTGTAGTAGGAGCGTACCTGGAACAGGAAATACCATGAGAGGGCTGTCCCGACAACGAGACTAAATAGATTCATCGAGATAAGAGCTGTTGCCGCACTCAAGAGAGAAACATAGAATAATTTGTCCCACGCCTGTTTTTCCCGTTTGAATAATCCATTCACAGCCATAATTTCCAAGATGAGCGTGACGATCAAGGCAATGAGTGAAATAATAGCGCGAATTCCCCAACCAACGCCAGCCATCATCATAAAAGGGGACGCGAGTGCTCCAATTCCGATGATTGCAAAGACTGCAGGAACACTCAAAATAATTCCCAAAATAGTGAAGTACGGGGAAAGTTTGACAATAAGCTCTTTAATGTTTTTGGGAAGCTGAGGTGCTTTTTGTCCGAAATATTCATTGAGCGTATTTTCCAACTGTGTGAGTGAGGATTTCCAATCGTTGGGAGTTGTTTTTGCCATATACATGTATTATGTACAGCATTTTCTCAGGTTGTCAAAGGGAAGACAAAACGAAACCTTCACATCATTTTCTTAATTTTGATGAAAAAGAATAATCTGGCTCTCTGTCTGCATATTTATCCGCATGTTCTCATCACTGATTTGTGCAAGTAACATCTCAATGTACTGAAGAGAGTTGCGTGTGGCAAGCAGGTGGTCTGGCATGCGGACTGCAGCGATAGAGAAGAGAATGATAAGCGATTCGATAAATGTAGCTTTGTCGATCTTGAAGTATTCAATACAAGTGGCGGCATACATCATAAATTCAAAAGGAGTGATATCAGGATGACGTTGTGACATTCCAGTTAAAAAGCGCCAAGCTGTTTCCCATGTGGTTGTATCAATATGCTTTGGTTTGTACTCAATTGGTTCGTATTCCGATTGCATGATTCCTCCTGTTGTGTTCGCTTCTTATCCTAGCATACACTTTTATCTACTGAAGTCGTATAGAAAGGAGAAGCGGCTATGGATAAAGGTAATGTAACGATGAGGCCACAAGAGTCATTTGTTCCTCCTGAGCAAAGGAACGAGTATCGCGATCTCAGACATATTCGCTCGACACTGTTGCGGTCGGTGGAAGTGGGAGATGCATTTCATACTGATACCATTGAATTTAATAAAAAAATTGTGGCAAAGTATGGGGCAACGCGTACGGACTATTTGTTATATTATTTGTTTGTTGGGAGTACCCCTGATAGCGATTTGGATATCGGATTAGCATATCCCACACACTGGGATTTTCCTGATTCTTCATACTCAATTGCTCAGTGGTTGCGTGCTGAAGAGCGAAAATATGCGCGATAGATGAGATGATGAGAGGGACTCTTCACTTTTTTGCTGACAGCGTTATACTCCTCCATACTGGAGGGAAGTATGGCCGAACAATTCAGTGATTGGGTGTCTGTGCTTGAACATGTACGTACCGTGTGCAGTCATTCAAGAATTCAACATAATACTGTTGAAGAAGCATTGTATAAACGCGCGGTGAGTGAATTGGGGTGGATTCTTTATTTCACGAAGAAGCCTCCTATTCCACGCGATTTCCGTCTGTATGGGACACCTGCCCAACTGTTGAGCGAGGAGTTGGAAGAGCGAGGCTTCACCGCGCAACTTTCCGACTATATTCAGTTGCAAGATATCGTTGTTTTCGCGAATTTGTATCCCTTAACGCCTTCATTTTCATATGCACTGCTGAGCAGGCCGCAATTGCAAGAAGGAGAAGAAGAATTTGTCATCGAAGGGCTCTTTTCCAAATCATGGCCGCATGTACGACTCTAGTAGAGTACACGATTTTTCTCTGGTACAATAACGAAATTGGATGAAAGGAAGCGTCGCCTAGTGGCTATGGCAACGGTTCGCTAAACCGTAGCTCCAAAAGAGCCTCGTGGGTTCGAGTCCCACCGCTTCCGCCTTCGCCTCGCTGAAGCTCGGCTACGGCGGGATTAATCCGCTAAAGGAAAAAGAAATTCTATAAAAGTTTAAACGAATTAATGAATAGAGAGCGAAGGCGGGATTCGTTCATTACATTTCTATATGTTTTATACTTATATCTTGAGTTGTTGCGATCAAAAAACGTATATTGGTTCTACAAGAGACCTTCAAGAAAGATTTCATCGGCATAGTTCTGGATCTGTTCCTGCCACACACAATCGTTTACCAGTACGATTACTTGCTTACTTTGCATTTCAAGAAGAGATAACAGCTCGGTCATTTGAACACTATCTCAAATCAGGTTCGGGAAGGGCTTTTTTGAAAAAACATAACATTATCCCGATTTGATATACTTTCTCTCATGTTAAGAACGATTCATCGAACAATTGTTTCTGCTCTTATTTTTTCCCAAGACGGAAAGCTTTTGATGGGAATGAAAGATCCACAAAAAGGTGGAGTGTATGCAGATTGTTGGCATATCCCTGGGGGAGGAATTGAAGAAGGGGAAGATGAAGTATCAGCATTACAACGTGAAATAAGAGAGGAAGTTGGGATTGATATTACAAATCAAAAAGTAAGATTGGTAGATGACGAAGGAAAAGGGGAAAGTGAAAAAACACTTTCGAATGGAGAAAAAGTATTATGCAAAATGGACTTTCATGTCTATCGAGTTGATTTGAATCAATATGTAGATGAAATTAATACTCAACTGGGTGATGATCTTGTAAAAATAGAGTGGGTGGACGTTTCTAGGTTGGAAAACTATAAGTTAACTCCACCTTCACAGAGGCTTTTTGAAAAATTGCATCTTATTTAACCTCAATTATTTATTCTTCCACCGCCTTCTCATTGACTCCCTTTTGAAAAAGCCCTCCCTGCGCAATCGACGTCAGTTTTGCATCCGCATCTTTTTCTTCTCCTAAGGTGGTTTCTAACAGTGAAGCTACTGAATTGAATTTCAATTGCCTCGCAAATTCAGCTGCACTTCCATAGCTAGCGATTTCGTAGTGTTCGACCTTCTGTGCAGCAGCAATGATTGCGGCATCTTTCGTCGCACTATCGATAATGGCATTCACTATTTGTTGCGTTGCATGGATGATCGCATCGATCCCTTCCGCATCCTTGGTGGTAGAAAACTCTAACTCGGTATTGATTGTTTCCAATCGCGATAGTTGTTCTTTTGTTGTGTCCAAGTGCTCTTGCAATGCGTCGTGCAGTTTTGTATCCATGGTGTCATCAATCATTTCAGGAAGTGCCGCGATAATTGCTTGTTCCGTAGCATACAAGTCCGCGAGAAGTGACTGGAGTAAATCGGTGAGGTTGGAGATAGTGGTGGCTGGCATAAATGTGGCCCTTTCTTATTTGCAGTATAGGAGGTGTGTGCGGTAAATAGGAACGAGATTGGTAAGGGAAGAATAGGAGAGCTCAGGGATCGTCATTTTGACAGCTGTTGGAAAAACGTGGCCACCACTTGAGATAAACCGAAACGCTTGGCAAGTGCGTTGACAACAAATGCGAGGATTCCGACCACGATGGTAAGGCCAATAGTTGTTCCCAGCGCCGTAAACAGTCCGCGCAAAAATGATTGAACAAATGAATTTTGAAGTTTGAGTTGATGTTCAACTTTTTTCAATTCTTGAGTATTGGACTGAAGAGTCTCCTGCTTTTTATACATGTTCTTCATTTCACAGGAATTGAATATGAGATGGATAAAAAACTGGACAGGGTTTGTGTATGCACTTATTCGCGGTAGTGACTGCCCAGACTGTGTTTGTTGGCCCAGGCTTGCTCCGTGACCAACCGAGAAGTACGGGCCATATTGCGCAGTCCGATGAGCTCGTCAGAAAGTTTCGCAGTTTGGTAAAATCGCTCAATCTCGTGTTCAAGGTTTGCCAAGTCACGCAACGCTCTCTCTAACAAGTCTGTTTTGCGTACGAGCCCGACATAGTTCCACATGATTGAACGCAGTGTCATCAGATCTTGTGCGATGAGTGCAGGATCGGCTTCATGTTCACCTTGATCAACCCAATCTGGAATTTCATCGACTGCAGGATAAGAAGTTTCTTGAATGTGCGACGCGATGTCTTCTGCGGCGCGGTACCCAAACACAAGTCCTTCAAGTAGAGATGTGCTCGCGAGACGATTGGCACCATGCAGGCCTGTGCAGGCGACTTCACCAACTGCATACAATCGGTCGATTGACGTTTTTCCGTTCATATCAGTCCATACTCCTCCGCAGGAATAGTGAGCGGCAGGGGCGACTGGGATGGGATCTTTGGTGATATCAATTCCATACTGCAGACAGTTTTCGTAAATACTTGGAAAATGGTGCATGATTTCGTCGTGATTGACGTAGTTGGAGACATCTAAGTACATATTTGTCGCGCTACTGAGAATCATCTCGTTGTAAATGGCACGAGCAACGATATCGCGTGTGGAGAGATCTTTACGCTGCGGGTCATATTTGTCCATAAATGGTGTCCCGTCGGCATGTACGAGTCTGGCTCCCGCTCCTCGGACTGCTTCGCTGATGAGAAAACGTGGTGCATCGCGCTGAACAAGGGCGGTTGGGTGAAATTGGATGTACTCCAAGTTTGCAGTGCGCGCTCCAGCGCGGTTGGCCATCGCAATCCCATCACCGCGAGAACCATATGGGTTGGTCGTATATGTGTATATTTGTCCCAAGCCTCCTGTTGCAAGAACTGTTTGATTTGCAATGATTGTGCGCACTTCGCCAGTCTGTTGATCAAAGACATACGCTCCCACACAGCTGAGTGGTTCATAGATGCGTTGCCTATTGGTGGAATGGTGTGCAGGTGTCAGTAAGTCGATGGCGGTCATTTGGGGCAAGATCGTGATGTTGGTGTGTTGATACAATTTTTCCACGAGCGCTTCCTCGATCGCTCGTCCGGTGGTATCGGCGGCGTGCACGATACGTGGGAGACTGTGACCGCCTTCGAGAGCAAGAGCAAGCTCTCCATCTGTTGTTTTATCAAACTCTACGCCGACGTATTGAATGAGAAATTCTTGAACACGCGCTGGCCCTTCGGTTGCCAAAATACGTGCAGCCTCAGGGTTAGAGTGAAATCCTCCGGCAATTTCAATATCCTCTTGGAGAAGTTCTGGCGTATCATCTTCACCCTTATAAATAATGCCACCTTGCGCATAGCGCGTGTTGGATTCTACCGTTTCCTTGGCCCGCGTGAGCATCACGACATTGTATCCTTCATCTGCAAGTCGCAGTGCTGTCGTCCCTCCTGCGATGCCTCCACCAATGATCAAAACATCAGACTCCAACACCTGTTCTTTTGACATACACACCTTCTTTCTACTTTTTTTAGAAAAGTCGTACACAAGCAGGGCAGAAAAATGAATGGTTATCCAATTGCAATCATGCGTTGCACTGCGAGAGCAGCGCGTATGCGGATATCCTCTGGAACGTCGACTTGATACTGCACATTGAGCAGCGCATCTCGCGTATTTTCAACAGTGATCGTGTTCATGTGTGGGCAACGAATCGAACACATGCGAATGATATTTGCATCAGGGTTTGAGGCGATGATGTTGTCGCCCATAGAACATTCTGTGAGCAATAGAATTGCTGCGTGTGGATGTTTCTTTACTTCGGCAATCATGATTGAGGTGCTTGCCGAATAATCAGATTCAGCAATGACTTCAGGGCTACACTCTGGGTGTGCAAAAATGAGGACTTCTTCGCCAGTTTTTGCATATTCTTCTCGGACGCGGTGAATATCATGCACAGTAAATTTTTCGTGGACTTCGCAGCGCGCATGCCACCCGATCATCTGGTAATCGAGACCAGGCTGAGGATTTGGACTCATGCGTTTAGTAGGATAAATGATGCGTCGCCCAGTTTCGCGTGCCACGTTACCAGCGAGATATTCATCGGGAAGGAAGATAACTTTTTCGGTTCCAAATTGGCTCATTGTCCACTCGACCACTTTTGTCGCATTTCCTGATGTGCAACAGACATCACTTTCTGCTTTTACATCCGCGTACGTGTTAATGTATGTAACGACTGGAACATCAGGAAATTGCTCGCGTAAGTCACGTACATCTTGTGCGGTGATTCCAGCAGCGAGCGAACAGCCAGCTTTTTGTGACGGGACCAGGACCGTTTTATCGGGGTTTAACACTTTGGCTGTTTCTGCCATAAACTTAACACCACAAAAAACGATCATGTCAGCAGTTGTTTGTGCAGCTCTGCGACTCAGTTCCAATGAATCACCTTGATAATCAGCAACATCGTAGACCACTGGCTCCATGTAGTTGTGCCCAAGGATTACAGCATTTCGTTCTTGTTTGAGTCGTAAAATTTCTTTTACAGTGGGTGCTTTAATTTTCAATTCCACTGCAGGAGTATGAGATCCATGTCGGTTCAAGAGCTCTGCAAAGATTTGATCTTCTGACATTTCTGCGGTGAGCATAAAATACTCCTTTATACTACTTCCAAACTAATATCCATTGCGCTAACGGAGTGGGTGAGGGCACCCACGGAAATATAATCAACACCTGTTTTTGCAATCGAGGAAATGGTTTTCAAGTTGACGTTTCCAGATGCTTCGAGGGGAACTTTCCCTTTGGTGAGTTCAACAGCCTTCTTCATGAGTGGAACACTCATGTTGTCGAGCATGATTCGAGTAGGAAGAAGGGGAAGTGCTTCTTGTAATTCTTCGAGCGTTTTTACCTCAACTTCGATGGGACGTTTGCTTGTATCTTTGGCTCTGATGCGCTCAACAGCATTGGTAATGCTGCCAACTGCGGCGATATGGTTATCCTTGATCATTGCCATGTCATACAGTCCAAAGCGATGATTGTATCCACCTCCAAGCCGCACGGCCCACTTATCAAATAATCGTAACCCTGGGATTGTTTTACGCGTATCAAGCAATTTTGCATGAGTCCCTTGGATAGCTACCACGTATTCAGCAGCCGTGGTTGCAATTCCGGACATACGCTGCATGAAGTTGAGCGCGACTCGTTCAGCCATCAGTATGGAACGTGCGCTTCCATTCACTGTGGCTACGATATCACCTTTTTTCACATGCGAACCATCTTTGATGAGTGTTTTGAACACAATTTTTTTGTCGACAAGAGCAAATACGTGCCGTGCTACTTCGACTCCAGCGATGACTCCGTCTGTTTTCACTAAAAACTGGGCATTTGCCTGAGCAGAAGGTGAGAGTGTCGCGCTTGAAGTAATGTCTCCCGAGCCAATATCCTCTCGTAGTGCTCGCGCAAGTGTGGAGAGCATTTCGTTTGTATCAATTGAGGATCTCTGTTTTGTTGGCATAACCGATCTTTGGTGGTTATTGTATACCTGGGAGAAAAGTTGTCTACCGTCGTTTAGTTTGTGCGTATATCGGTGATATCTACCCAAAATTTATCTTGCAAGAAAAAGAGTTCGTCCGGTTGATAATCAAAAAAACCATTAGCCGTGCGCATGGCATCGATGGATGCAGCAAAAAGGATTCGAACTGTGTTTTTATCTTTGTGATAGATGAGCGTATTGTCATCGACATAGATCGTACTATTGGGATCAACACACTCAACGGAAAGGGTGGGCGACAAAAGTGGATTAGCTAACTGAAATGGTTTTTTGACGACAAAATCTTCGCTGTGAATGTGCGGGGAATCATATTGCAGTATTTGTGTGGCGGCTGCGTTATCCACGATTGGGGTCAAGTGTTGTGTTTCCAAAAAGGTAACGGTGTGCGGTGGAAATGAAAATGTACCTGTATCAAAAAATTCGCGAAACTCCCAAAATATACGCGCATCAACACCCTTGTGAGATCGAACATCACTTATAAAAGCAGCAAACTTACGATCACGAGCCAACTTGGAGATGCTGTCAAAAAAACGGTGGTGTATGATCGACACAAGGATGAGAGACGCGATGATAAAAAATCCCATCAACAAATTATTGCGCTGGAGTGGCTGGCGAGTAGTCGCTGCTGAGTTACCGTTTTGTTTTGCTATCGGCGTTGTGTCGTTTGTGTTGGTCATGGATCTGTTTTTACACGCAGGTCGATCTATTACATTTGATGGTCGAGTCCATAGTACCACGATCGCACAATTTAGTCAGATGATTGCGGATAAAAGTTTCCCACTGGGATGGTCAAGCGGGTGGAGTGTGTATGGCTTTCCACTCGCATTGTACGCGCACCAACTTACGTCATACCTTGGCGCCGCGATCAACTTTATCGTTCATGATCCCCAATTAGCCTACAACTATATGTACCTTTTAGGAGCTATCAGTTCAGGTGTTGTTTTTTACTGTTTTATACGGTTATTCACAGGAAAATGGAGCAGTTATGCGGCAAGTGTACTGTTTACCTTTGCGCCGTATCGCATTGTGAATATTTACACGCGTGGCGCATTGCCTGAATTTTTTGTCACGACATTCCTGATTTTGTGTTTGTTTGGGCTGACGTTGTTGGCACGCAAACGCACCTTAAGTGGGTTTATCACACTTGTTGTTGGAGTTGTTGGTGTGTGTTTGACGCATCCGATGATGCTTATTCCTCTGGGGGTGTTGGTGATTCTGTATGGAATATATGTATTGGTTCAATCGATACACTCCTCCTCAATCCTCCCCTTGAGAAGGGGAGGAAGTTTATTTCCCTCATCCCTAATCTCTACGCTCTATTCTCTTTTCTCTCACTCATTTGTTGTTTTAACACTGTTGGCTGGTCTTATTGGTCTTCTCATCAGTAGTTACTACATTATTCCACTGCGACTTGACATAAAGTATGTGCACTATGGATTGGAGAAAAATCACATTCGTTTGAATCAAGCACCGACGCTCGAGCAACTCCTGTCTCCTGATTGGTTGTACTTTGGACCGTATCATCCTGGACCACCGAGTGAAAATTTTAAAATTGGTGTCATTGAGGTGGGTGTGCTCCTTTGTGGCGTGTTTCTTTTGCTTCAGAAAAAGAAAAAGGGTGGATTACTTACAACGTGGTTAATTATTTCACTCATTTCAATCGCACTTTCTCTTCATAGTAGTGAATGGTTGTATACGCACATTGCTTTTTTGGGGAACATCCAGTACCCATGGCGCATGCTCTCGGCGACGATTATTGCAATTCCTGTGGTGGCAGCACTTGTTTTTGAAGAAATATTGAATGAATCCATGGAAAAAGGGAGAGAGTGGAGTGCGATAGTGTTTGCGTTCATTGTTTTGTTGGCGAGGGTTCCGGCAGCGTATGGGAAAAATTATCTGGTTCAACCTCCTGATGCGTATTTCTATGTTCAGCCCAATTTACACACCGCCAACCTCACGACGATTTGGATGGATGATGTCTTGAGTTATCCCTCAAAAGATCATCAAGCAGATATTATTGCAGGGCAGGGAAGTATTACTTCAGAGCAGGTTCGTGAGCAAAGCAGAACGTATACCATTCAAGCGACGTCGCAACTGCGCCTCATCGACTATACATTTTATTATCCAGGGTGGCATGCATACGTGGATGGTGTTGAAACGCCGATAGAGTTTCAAGACTACAGTCATAAAGGAGTGATCACATATAGTGTCCCAAGTGGAACGCATACTGTGGAGCTGAAATTCAAGCCTACAAAGTTACGGTGGGTGAGTTATGGATTGAGTGTGATTGGAGTGCTCGCGTTCCTTGGGATTGCTAGCTGGCTATATTCCAATGAGCGTCGCCGCTTCAACCAATCCCCAGATTGCTAGTCCCACGAATGCAATACTTCCAACGAAGGAAATGAGTGGATGTTTTACAATGCGAATAGTCATTCGTGGTGACAAAAAGAGTGCGATGTTGAGCACCATATGTCCGATGAACACACCACTCGCAAATCCAAAAATATTAACGATGTTGAACAAGGGAATATAGCCAGCAAAATCATCAAGACCCAGCAAAAAGGGAATGGAAAACGCGAGCAAGAAAAGCGCGCGAAAACCTTTTTTCGTTTTTTCACTCACATGAAGCTCGGGAATCAAGCGGTTGAGAATGGGGGCGATGCTCATGTTGATGCGATGCAGGATGTGTTCGTAGTGTCCTGCGAGTTGTGCAAAGGGAATGAGATAGTTACCTTTTGCGTCCTTGACATGTTCCAATCCCTCTTCGGCCATACGCAGCAGTACAAGAGCAGCGATCACGATCATGACGGCCATGAGTGGTTTTACTTCACGGAAAAAATCCCAGATGAGTAAAATAGCCAACGTTCCGACGATGTTGCCCAGAGCTGTCCCAATTTCAATCATGATGCGATTTTTCCATCCGGGGAATTTTGTCATGAGTCGCCCGATGAACATGGCAAAATCAATCGACGTTTTGAGATAGATGGTGATCCCGACGAGGATGTCGGGAGTTCGCAAAACGAGGTTAATTGGTTCGCGTGTGACTGCGGTGTGATTGAGGAGTAGAATTTCCAAAAAGAGAGTTCCGATTCCGCTGGCACAGACCACTGTTGTGAGAAACAAAGGAACAATTTGGTTGGGGTAGAGTGGTGTGCGGGACATATGCTTTTGTCATCCCGTGTTTGACACGGAATCCAGGCAGCAAATACTTGTATTTTAACGGAGCTAGATTCCCGCTTTCGCGGGAATGACAAGATGACGTATGAACTTTATAATACGCTCATGTCACACTTTATTCCAGGAAAAATCATTAAAGAATTCACAACCAAATCAGGGAAACATGCGATCATCCGTTATCCGAAATGGGAAGATCTCGATGCAATGCTTGAACATATCAATACTGTCTCGAAAGAAAATACGTTTATTACGTTTTCTGGTGAGCAGGAAACTTTGGAGAGTGAATCAAAATACTTGGCGAGTGAGTTCGAGAGTATTGAAGAAGGGAATGCGTGTAAATTGTTCTGTTTTGTGGAAGAAAAATTTGCGGGTGTTTGTGATGTGCATCGCGTGTTGATGAACAAAAAAAGAAGTTTACACGTTGGAACACTTGGTTTAGTCATTTCCAAAGAATTTCGTGGTGATGGAATTGGAGCAATCCTTATGCAGACCACGATTGATGAAGCAATTCAGCAGATCAAGGGGTTACGCTTGATTCAGCTTTCTTGTTTCGCTGCCAACACTCCCGCGCTCAATTTGTATCGCAAACTTGGATTCGCCGAAGTTGGAAGGATTCCGCAAAAACTACTTCACAAGGGCGAATATATTGACGAAGTGTGGATGACGAAGACAGTAGCTAGTGGTTAGTGACTAGAGGTTAGGGATTAGTAGCGGGGTATCACAAGCCCCGAATCGATTCCACGTTCTTGATCGGTTATTTGCTGTCGTTGTTTTTTATTGATTTCTTCGAAATCAGTCCATTTTTGTTGAACGGCGAGACTTGTATAGATGAATTCAAGAAATTGCATGTACCGTTCATTTCCAAGTAAAACTCGTAGCGCGATAAATGGAGAAGTTGTTCTTTCCCAGTTGATAAGAACACGATACAGATCGTCCATGTTTATTTTGTAAAACGCCAGAGCGAAGGCATTATTGGGTAGAGTTGGTTTGGGCGACAACCAGTCTTGCAAATGTTGAGTTCTTTGGTCGTCTCTTAAATTAAAGAGCGATCTATAAAGTGGACCAATAATAGCGCGTATCTGTTCCATTTGCCATGAATCATCGAGTTCGTACGAATCAAGAGTTGTATTATCAAAAGCTCTTTCTTCTTCTGTGTAAGACGAGATTTCCTCAGGTATGGCCATACTTCCTCTTTTCTAGAGAAATTGTAATCCTGTGGATGAGCTTGTCAATCAAATCATTGAAATTTGTTATTTGGAATTTGAAATTTCCGCGGCTATCGCCGCGGGGATTCCTTCTGGCCAGCAATGCCGTGCAAACTCGCATGTGTGGCAAATACGAGTGTCAGTTGTCCTCTCGAATTTGAGCGAGCGAATATCTTGGTAGACATGTTTAATAAGCTCTTTGAGCTCTTGTACTTCCTCGTTGGTAACGGCAACGCTTACGCGTTTGTGTTTGCCGGTTTGTTTGTCCGGTTCGACAAAATCGAACTCAAACATTTCTGCATTGGGAGTAAAGGAACGATCTAACTGAGTGAGCAATTTGTAGAACACCAATTGGCGTTTGTATGACCCTGTACTTGTGGAGGTTTTTCCTTCGATATCGTTCAATGAACGAGCTCGACCCGTTTTGTAATCAGTGATTTTGACAGTGTTTTTTTCTTTATCGAGCCAATCGATGCGGTCCACTTTCCCGTTTAATGGAATCCCACCAAATTGCGTCGTGCTCATACCATATCCAAACGTGCGTTCACAAAAAAGGGGAGTGTGAAATTCATCTTTGTACGCTTCATAATACATCGTGAGAATCCGTCGGCCTTGTGCGAGACGACGTGTGAATCCTTCTGTAGTAATGATTTCCTTTTTCAAGGCTGTCTCAAACGCAGCAGTTAAGAATTCAACTGGAGGAACCCGTCCTTCTCCCCCTGTCTTTTGTATTTCTTTAAAGAACAATTCTAATGCTTTGTGCACAGCCGTTCCCAAACTCAATCGTTCATCGCGGGCACGTGGCACTTTGAGCAAATGATTTAACTTAAATTTGTAGTGGCAATCAATGTATGTATTGAGTGCGGTCGCTGAAAGCTTGAAGTTTTCAAGCAGGTTGGTCAGCCATTCTTTTTCTTCTTCTTTCATTTCTTTGTGTGGTGCAGCTGTGAGGAGGCGAGTGAGGGCCTCTTGTTGTTGTGCGCCGTTATATTCTGGAGGGATCGAGCTTGTGATGTGTGCGTCAAGTTCGCTCACAAAAAGGCTGGGAACAGTTTCTTTCGTGCGGTTGCCTGAAATGACAGTATCAGGAATGGTGATTGTCACCTGAGTTCGTGCGCGGGTGAGTGCGACATAAAAAAGTCGTCGTTCATCTTCGAGGCTTTTGGTTTCTGCATCGCTTCGTTTGCTTTTGACGATTATGCCTTCCGGCACGGGAATCTGTTGTTTATTTCCGTTGTTTCCCCATTTGCCATCGATGGCCGTCATGATGAAAACATAATCCCATTCCTGTCCTTTGGAACGATGTGCCGTCGTGAGTTGTACGCCACTTTCGATATGTTGATTTTCCTCTGCGATCGCCAACCCATGATCATTCATCGTCGCGATGATTTCCATAAAGCGTTCCAAGGAACACGTATGATCGCTGTCACACATTTTTTTGATTTCATTAAATAATGTATTGAGGCGCGATAGGTCCTCATGTGCTGTTGACCTGTTCAACACATAGGAAAGGAATCCGCTTTCTTGCAGTAATAATTCAAACCAATGGACAAATGTCAGTTGGCGTTCTTTGTGGATGAGATCGATAAGTTTATTGATAAATGAATGGATATGTTCTTGGTGTGGAGTTAAGGTAGCGTTAAGTATTTCAGTTTCTTGATGTTCAAAAAGCGAATGTTGTTCTGGTTGTAATGATTTTCTTTTACGCTTCACGCTTGACGCTTGACGCTCTGTTATTGTTTCAAACAAGCTTACCCCTCGCTTACTCGCTTCACGTGCATATTGCAACACCGTCAGTGAATCAGCATGCACCCATTCATAATTAAGCAGCGTAAACAAATCGATATCTTCGCGATGTTGTCTCATTCCATTGAGTACATGCAACAGTGTAAACAGTTGCGTAATGATGGGGGTGTGTAAAATGTTCACCCCACCTTCAATACAAAAAGGAATATTCCAGCGCGCGAGCACGTCAGAAATACTACTTGAATCGGCATTGTTGCGATAGATGAGAGCAATTTGGTTGGGGTTGGTCCCAGCGTTTATGAGTTCCTGGATACGATCAGCGATGTAGATCGTTTCGAGTTGAGCTGTTGGAAGATGAACGACCTGGGGATTGGTGCCATCACTTACTTGAGAGTGCAAATTGACAGGGTTCGCAAGCATCGTGGCCTCCTGCCTGTTGTGGGTGATGAGAGAGCATGCTGCATCTAAAATGGGTTGCGTACTGCGATAGTTTTGGGTGAGGGTAATGATGTTGGCGCGTGGATATGCATCCACAAATGACAATACATTTTCGGCTGAAGCTCCTTGGAAACGGTAAATGGATTGATTACTGTCACCGACAACAAAGATGTTGGCTTCTTCTCCCCAAAATTGTGCCAGTAAATTCACCACGTGATTTTGTGCGCCGTTGGTATCTTGGTACTCATCGACCAAGATGTACTGAAACCGTTCTTGATATTCTTGGAGCAGTTCTTCATTCGTCGACAGCACTTGGTCAGTGAGTGCGATCATGTCATCAAAGTCGTATCTACTCATGCCGTGCAACATCGATTGATATTGTTCGTACAACACAACCATGTCTTTGTGTTTGAAGTAGGTGCGTTCGCGTTTGCGAAATTCCGTTCTTTTCAACTCTTCTTTTTGGGACTCCAACCAAACACCTTCGTCGTCGACTAATTGTTGGTATCGTTCAATAGAAACACCTTCACGCTTTAACTGCGAAATGGAACTGACGACAGATTTTGCATAGTACATCGGATCGTTGATGGGTTTGAGGACCTCCAACTCATTGTCGCGAATGATTTGCGAGATGATCTCAAATCGTTCCAATTCAGTTAAGGGTGAAGATTCATGTGGAAGGGGAAATTCCTCCGGATTGTCTTGGATGATGCTTGCACAAAAAGCGTGGAATGTACTGATGCGCACGTAGTAGGCCGCTTCGCCAATGATGGAAAGGAGACGATTGCGCATGGTCGTCGCTGTGGATTCAGTGAAGGTGAGTGCCAAGATATTGCGAGGATTGATATCAGTTTTTTGCAAAATGTTGGCAATACGAACAGTGAGAATTTGCGTTTTTCCGGTTCCTGGACCTGCAATGACCATCACCGGTCCATCGATCGTATCGACTGCAAGTTTTTGCTCGGGGTTTAAGTGCGAGTAGGCTTCTTGGAATGCGGTAGACATAGTTTTTTGTAGGATCAGGACATTGTCCTGATCCTATGGTCTGTTACCAATCATTGAAATATTCATCGTTTTCCCATTTTAGCGGATTATCGCAAATATAGTGTGTGATATTTTCTAGTGATTCTTCTCGTCTAATAACGTGTTCGTAATAGTTGGGTTGCCAGCGAAAAGAAGGGTAGTTATTTCGTAGACACCAATAACGTACGGCGGCTTTGTAACTTCCAATAATACTTGGAAGGGAATTTTTTTGAACATGTTGATACGTTGAATATCCCATTGTAGGATCAGGACATTGTCCTGATCCTACGTGATGATTTGGTCGTTGAATCTCAATAATCCCATGGACGTGATTTGGCATCACCACAAATTCAAGTAAAGAAACTTCTTTAAAATGATTTGGAATCTCTTCCCAATATTTCTCTGCAATTTTTCCAATTTCTGAAAGCTCCATGTTATGTGCAACAATTTCTCCAAAATCGCGAGACATGTTGTGTGTACAAATAGTGACGAAGTAAAGACCTGTAGAAGAGTAGTCAAATTGAGGAATCCGGCGAGAATGTTGTTTGAAACGTTTTCTGTTGGGCATGAAAACAGTATACGCTGTACTTTTTTATTCTTTCTTCTTCATCTTCGCACGATCAGAAGGCGAGAGGAATTTCTTGCGCAGGCGCAAAACAGAGGGAACGACTTCCAACAACTCATCATCATCCAAGAAATCAAGTGATTGCTCGAGTGAGTAGCGCACAGGTGGGGTGAGTTTGACCATCATGTCTTTGGTGGCACTGCGGACGTTGGTACTGGGTTTGACCTTGTTGACGTTGACTTCCATATCTTGTTCGCGAGAGTTTAAGCCCACGATCATACCCATGTAGGTTTCTTCACCAGCACCGATGAACAGAGTTCCACGTTGTTGTGCATTATCAAGACCAAAGCTGGCACTTTTCCCAGCTTCGGAGGCGATGAGCACGCCGTTGCGCAGTCGCGCAAACTCACTGGCGATGGGTCGATATTCGAGGAAAATAGAGCTCATTTGCAATGTGCCACGAGTATCGGTCAAAAGGGAGGTACGCGCGCCCAAGAGATTACGCTCGGAAATTTCAAAAATGAGACGTGTATCGCCGCGACCATTCGGTGTTAATTCTTTCAACATTGCTTTGCGTTGTCCCAGTTCCGTTTGAATGACGCCCACAAATTCATCCGGGACATCGATCGTGACTTCATCAAATGGCTCCATTTTCACACCGTTTTCTTCTTTATAAATGACTTGCGGTTTACTGACTTCGAGTTCATATCCTTCGCGGCGCATCGTTTCAATGAGCACTGCCAAGTGGAGCTCTCCACGTCCGGAGACGATGAAACCAACTCCATCGGATTGTTCTTCAATCTTCAGTCCTAAGTTAGTCTCTTTTTCTTTGAGCAAACGCTCACTAATTTGACGGGAGGTCAAAAACTTTCCTTCACGGCCTGCGAGAGGAGAGGTATTGGGTCCAATCGTAATTTTGAGTGTAGGTTCCGTGACTTTAATGGTGGGTAAAGCTTCTGGGTGGGCAGGGTTGCACACGGTTTGCCCAATCGAGAGTTCTTTGATACCGGCAATGGCGACGATGTCACCCGAAACAGCTTGTGTCACGGGGATTTTTTCAATCCCTTGCGAAACGAAGAGCTTTTCAACAGCATAACTGCCCAGCTCTCCTTCTGGAGTGACGAGCTTGACGCGGTCACCAGTATTGATGATCCCACGGTTGATGCGTCCGATACAGAGTTTACCCAAGTATGAATCGCGCTCGAGCGTGGAGATTAAGAGCTGGAATGGTGCTGCGTCATCACCTCGAGCGGAAGGCACGGTCGTCAAGATTTGCTCAAACAACGGGCGCAAGTCGCCAGGCTGATCCATTTCTTCACGAGAAGGAAGCTCATGCCAAGCTTTGCCGTCGCGTCCAATTGCATAAATGACGGGGAATTCAAGTAAACTTTCGTCATCAACGAGTGATAAAAATAAGTTTTCAATTTGATGTAAAACGCCAGTTGGATCAGCGTCTTTCTTGTCGATCTTGTTGACGACCACGATGAGTTTTAAGCGGCGTTTGAGCGCTTGTTGGAGGACAAACTTGGTTTGGGGAAGTGGGCCTTCGGCAGCATCAACCAAGAGAATGGCGCCGTCTGCCATGTTGATAATACGCTCGACTTCACCCCCAAAATCGGCGTGACCAGGCGTGTCAATGATGTTGATCTTCGTGTCTCCGTACATGACCGCTGTATTTTTGGCAAGGATGGTAATCCCTTTTTCACGTTCCAAATCGTTACTGTCAAGGATCGTGGTTTGTTGCATTTCCGCCTGGTTATCACGGAATGTATGGGTCTGTTTCAAGAGTCCATCCACAAGCGTGGTCTTGCCGTGGTCAACGTGAGCGATGATAGCGATGTTGCGAATGTCTTGCATATATACCTCGAGTAACGCCCGTACAAAAGAGTTCAAAAAAGCAGAAACTTGTGAACATACATTCAGAAGATCTTCAGGCAGGTTCTCGAAGGGTCATTATACCCCAAGAAAGGAAGAAAAGCTAGCTGTAGGGCATAATCTGCGCTATACTGCTGTCATGAAAACACGTCTTGGAGTGATTTTTGGTTCCCGCTCTGTCGAGCACGAGGTAAGTATCATTACTGCGTGCCAACTGATGAAGCATGTGGATCGAGAGAAGTACGAGGTGATTCCTATTTATATTTCTAAAGAAGGTCAATGGTTGACTGGTTCCCGACTTGAACATATAGAAACGTTTAAACATTTGGAGTTGGTGGCACAAAATGCAGAATATCCATTGATTGCTTCTGCCGATACTAAAACTTCAAAGGAACTTACAACGTCACACGCGATTCAAGCATCGCTGAGCACGATTGATGTTGCGATCGTCTGTTGTCACGGCACGTTGGGTGAAGACGGAACGGTGCAGGGATTGTTGGAGTTAGCTAACATACCATATCAAGGGCCGGGAGTTGTCGGGTCCTCGATTGCGATGGATAAAATTATCACGAAGAAAGTGCTCGAAGCTTCTAGCTTTAAAGTTGCCAATTTCCAATGGTTTACCAGCAGTATGTGGAAGGAAGATAAAAAGAATGTGTTGCAGCGATTGTTGGATCCCAAAAATCAAGGGCACAAGCAACTTTCATTCCCTTTGTTTGTGAAACCTGCAAATTTGGGATCATCGGTTGGGATTACCAAAGCGAAAAATGAAAAAGAATTGGAAGAGGCAATTGAAATTGCCACGCATTTTGATCGTCGCATCATCATCGAACAAGGACTTGAAAATGTTATTGAAATCAATGTTTCCGTACTAGGATTTGAAGAATACAAAGCGAGTGTTCCCGAACAACCGATTGCTACGGGAGAAATTTTAAGTTACGCCGACAAATATGAAGGTGGTGGTAAAAAGACAGGTGGGATGGCGAGTTTGAAACGCCGCATTCCCGCTCCCATTCCGATGAGTTTAACCAAGAAAGTGCAAGAATTGGCGATACATGTTGCTCGCACGTGCGATTGCAGTGGGGTAATTCGCATCGACTTTTTTGTGAATCCAGAAACGGATGAGATTTGGGTGGGTGAGATCAACACGATTCCAGGAAGTATGGCGTTTTATTTGTGGGAAGCGAGTGGAGTATCATATCCCCAACTTATTGATGAACTCGTTGCTATTGCACAGAAACGAAAAGCCATACAACAGTCGTTCACACGCTCTATTAGTACGACAATTATTACATAGAATTTTTATTCTCTCTTTGTCAGTAACCAATCCAAGAGTCCTTTCGTGAATGAAAGTGCAAACGAGAAGAAAAGATATGTCCATATGACAGATAAATGAATGGATGGAATGAAATATTTTCCAAGGACAATAGATGGAAAGATCCCTGCACTTAAGTGGAATCCAGGTACGATAAGTGTCGCAAGAAACACGACGATGACATTGACCATCCACGAAAATAATCCAAGTGTAATGATGTTGATAGGGAGCCACAAAATTTTAATGAGTGGTTTGCACACCGTGTTGAGCAATAAAAATGCAACCGCTGTCACAATAAGAGTGGTTTGTCCACTAATCGTGACAAATGAGAAAAGTTGCGCGAGGAGTGCAAGCGAAAGAATGTAGAAAAAAAGTGCACGAATAATGGAGCGCATACGAATAGCGTAAAGCGTTAAGTGGAAAGCGTAAAGAGGCTATGGGGGTGTAATTGGACTTGTGATGACACCAAAAAGAAAAAGAGAAAACGTTGCAAGCAATAGAACAATAATCAATAAAACAATAATTTTCTTCATATTTTATGAATTATTTGAAAGGATCATATACGGGTTTTCCTTTTGCCCAACACTGGTCCCACAGTTCCTTCATGTGAAGAGCTTCACGCAATGTGGGATCATCAAAAAAAGCTTCTGTGTCTTTGCTTGTCAATTCAAATCCCGGATCACCATACATTTGCTCATATGAAGCCGGAAGATTAGCTTGCATACCAGTTTGCGCTATTTTTCGTTGTGCCAATAGACGAGAGAGATCGTAATAAAAGATTCCGCATTCAAAACGATATTCACGTAGCTTTTTTATATTTTTTAAAAATATTTGAACGGCAGAGTTTGTTCCTGCGGAGCTATCTTCAGCAATGCTCGCAAGACGTATGACAAAAGCTCTGTCTTGGATTGATAAGAGTTCCCACACTTTATCTTGTTCCAAAAAAAGATCAGGAATTTGTTTTATGTCAGGGTGACGATCCATAGTTTATTCAAACATTTTCTTCTCACGCTTAATGAAATGCAAGCGGCGGGAGAAACGATGTGACTCATCACGAATCGTTTGCAAAAGACGCGTAGCTGGAAGGTCAGGAGTGAGAGGAATTTCCTTATATAATAGCTTTTTTGCCTTTCC
>PSRQ01000005.1 GCA_003176165.1 Candidatus Cerribacteria bacterium 'Amazon FNV 2010 28 9' | reverse complement strand
CTTGGAATAAGTTTGTATATAAAAAAGTGGTGCTTCCACTCTCATCCAATCGTATGGCCTGTCACAGCGGATCCGAACGGACAGTGGAAGCAGAGTATGAATATACCCAAAATAGGTTTTTTGTCAAGTTTGGTACAAAAAAGGGACAGTGAAACATCACTGTCCCGCGTCGAAAAAGGAGGATTATTCGCCGATGTCTTCCTCGTCAGGCTTGGTCAGTTCAAGTGTGACGGTCGGTTCGGTACGGGTGACTTCAAACTCGGCCCCACAGACAGGGCAGGAGACGATTTCACCACGTTGTGTATCCGAAAACAATTCAATTGTTTCTTCACATTCAGGGCAAAGAGCGTTCAACTTTTGTTCCTCTTTCTGTTTTCCAACAATTCGCAAATAAAAAAACAACCAATTGGAATGATCGGTTGCTTCCGTATTTACTTGAGGGAAGTATAGCACATCATGTGATATGATGCCCGTGTATGTCCTCCCTCATTCTTGCTTCTTCATCACCACGCCGCAAAGATTTACTTGAATTTTTAGGCATTCCATTTACGGTCATGCACTCGCAGTTTCCTGAGCGCGATGTGAAGTTTGAAGATTTTGATGATCCAAGTGATTATGTGCGTACGATCGCGATGGGAAAAGCACTCACCGTGGCCAGTCAGGTTGACGATGGAGTGATTGTCAGTGCGGATACGATGGTGTTTTGTGATGGCAAAGAGTATGGAAAACCTACCGATTTAAACGATGCTCGTCGGATTCTCAAAGAGCTACGCGGCAAGACACATACGGTGTTGACGGCTGTGTGTGTGATGGATAGTTTAACCAAAGATATGGTAACGGAAGTCGTGGAGAGTGCTGTTTCTTTTTTCAATGTGAGCGATGAAGAAATTGATCAATTTGTGGACACAAGTGAACCACTTGGAAAAGCAGGGGCGTATGCGATCCAAGGGGGCGCGAAAAAATTTGTCCGATCCGTGCGCGGCAGTGTGAGCAATGTGGTAGGTTTGCCGTTAATTGAAACTGCTGCACTCTTGGAACAGATGGGTGTGGTGATCGCAGTGAATGTGCGAGAAGTTGAAGAACGGCATTTTACGATGTAAAACGTCGTCATCCCTGACGTGACCCCGCCAACGGCGGGGATCAAGTATCAGGGATCTTTTGACGGGTGAGGATTAAATTCTTGAGCACGAATTGCAAAAAGATCCCGGCTACTTGGCTGCTTCGCGCCACGGCCGGGATGACGAGAAAAATAGGAATGACAAACATATGACTGAAGGTTTACTCTATATTTTTACCGGAACAGGAAAAGGAAAAACAAGCGCGGCACTGGGGATGCTGCTCCGTGCTACATGTGCAGGCATGAAGGTGGCATGGATCGCGTGGTACAAGGAAGCAAGTTGGGATGTCAGTGAGTACCGTGTAAAAGAATTGCTCCCCACCGTCGACATGTTCATCGGTGGCAAGGGATTTTATTTTAATGAAAAAACGAATGCCCAACAGATTGGTTCTGTGAAAGTTGTCAAAGCGCAAAAGATAGTAGTTGTGGACAAAACGAGTGAGGCTGAGCACCAGAAAGCAGCCCAGCAGTCGCTTGAGTTACTTCACCAACTATTGGAACAGCAATCCTATGACCTCATTATTTGTGATGAGTTGGTACAAGCAGTTTCACAGCAATTGGTTAATAAGCAACAGACCTTAGATATTTTGCAAAAGCGAGGCAAAACACATCTCGTGCTCACTGGCCGCGATTGTCCGCAAAGCTTAATCGACCTCGCTGACACTGTTTCTTCTGTTGAAAAAATCAAGCATGCATATGATCAAGGGATCATGGCTGTGAAGGGACTGGATTTCTAATTAATCGCGTTCCACGGTCCGGGAAATGATGGAGGGTTGATCAAACTGTATTTATCTCCACATTTTGTAACTTCTACATCCGCAAAGTCGAGACCTTGAGCATAATTTGAATCTTTGGGAAGACGTGAATCAAAGATAGCAACACGGTTATTGTTTCCCAAGACGTAATCATCATTGCGGATGATGAGCGTGTAATCGTTGGTGGCAGGATAATATTGATAGGTCAGATGGGCATGTGCGGTTTCAGGGATAAACTGTTGTGGTTGAATATTGATGAGGTCTTGTGGTGTTTTGGGGCAATTGATTTTTCGCGGATCCAAGAAACAGGTGTTTTTCACGGCTGCATTTAAGTTATGGTATTGATAGGAAGGTGGGTTGTCGTCGCCAAAGATAAAAATAAAGGAAATGCCAACGATGAGCGAGCCTACAATGAAGATTAAAAATCCGCTGAAAAGGGAAAAAAGACGCATGAACCATTTGGTGGTGAGTTTTTCTTTGGTAGAAAAACTCCAAAAACGATAGATGTAATAAAGTACGAACAGAAGAATAAGCAGCTCACTGATACCAGCGTACCATGTTGGACTCACGATCGTTCCCGGAACTGCACAAATTGATTTCATTATGCTAAGTATAGCATCTTGAGAGTTGTTGTCTGGATTCCTGCTTTCACGCACTTTGACAAATTGGTATGATAAGTGCGTATGAGTGATCTGCCTCTTCAATCATCAACACCTCAAGCGCAGCCAGCGCAAAGCGATGATCGCACGACCATCTCCGCACCAACGCCGTTGGCAAATTCTCTTGTAAACACTGTTGCAACCGTATCGGTCAAACAGCCAGAGCCGCAAACGCCTTCGTTTAAGGAAAATAAAGTATTTGCAGGCAGTGAAGTAAAGACAACAGTAGAGACGACCGTTGGGGAAGATGCCATCGAAAAAGAACCACTTCCAGAAGCTGTGGAAAGTTGGATGGAGAAGGTAGGGCAAAGTGAGCAAACAGCACTTCCAAAAGTTCAGTTGCCAAAAGCAGAGCCCGTACAGCCAGTTGTAGACACACAGGCACCTGCAACTGTGTATATCTTGCCGCTGGGTGAAATGGAACTGAAAAAAGCCAAACATGCCAATGTAAATGATAGTATCCGGTGGTTGGCCACATGGTGTGTGCGGCTGCTCAAAAAATTGGGATCGGAAGCTGCGTATAAGGAAGGATAACCTCCTTCTTGTCATCCCGTACGGTCAAGTTGCCGATTAGGCGACATGACGGATACGGGATCCAGGCAAGGAAAAACCTGAATTGCTAAGGAGCTGGATTCCTGCTTTCGCAGGAATGACAAAGAAGAAGCAAAAAAGACAACATAGTATATGGATCAATTAGCAACACTCCAAGCAAGTATGGTCTCATTGCTCACAACAGCAGTGATGATCATTGTGCCCATTTTCTTTGGATTGGGATTTTTCTACATGGCCCTGCAGTGGTTTCGTCATCGTGGACGGGAAAACTATTCGCTGCGGTTTGTGACACTCAAAGTGCTGCTTCCTAAAGACAACGAAATTAAAATCGATGCAGCAGAACAAATGTTTGCATCACTGCATTCTATTAAACACGGCTGGCCACAAAATTGGTTTAATACGGAAGATCACTTTACATTTGAGATCGTGGCACTCAAAGAAAGCATTGCCTTTTATGTCAGTGTCCCATCTCAGCTACGTGACCTTGTAGAAAAGCAAATTTATGGAGCGTATCCATCCGCTGAAATTTCTATCGACGATGAGCAAAACATTTTTTCGCAAGGTGGCAAGGTTGCATTCACCGCACTCACGCTCGAACACCCAACTTTTTTCCCAATCAAAACATACAAAGATTTGCCCACAGATGGACTCTCGTTGTTGACGTCCGCACTCTCAAAAATGGGTGAAGGGGAAGGAGCGATTGTTCAGTTTTTGTTGGAACCGGCTGATACAGGGTGGCAAAAAGCGGGAAGCAGTTATGTCGCTAATACCAAGAAAAAAGAATCAGATCCAGCGAAAGCCACGTACAACAATGATCCCAAAAAATTGGACTCTATCGAAACAAAGGCGAGTAAACCCGGCTTTTACGTGAGTATCCGTATCGTCGTTTCTGCCAAAGAAGCGATGAATGCCAATTCACACCTTGCAAATATCGTGGGTGCTTTTGCTCAGTTTGCCGGATCAGAAAATAACTTCAAAAAAACACGGTTGTGGTTTAAACAACTCTTCATGATCGATTTTATTTACCGCTACATGCCACTCTTTCACCGCAACACCTGTGTGCTCAACTCCGAAGAGCTCGCGACTGTGTTTCACTTTCCCAACAAAACAGTCGAAACGCACCACGTGGCGTGGCTCAAAGCAAAAAATGCTCCAGCTCCTGCGTCGATCGCTACATCTGGAATGCGACTTGGCAAAAGTATGTACCGTGGTCAGGTGAAAGAAATTTATATTAGTGAAAAAGATCGCCAACGCCACATGTACATCGTTGGGAAGACTGGTACAGGAAAATCCGAGTTCCTCAAAGACATGATCTTGCAAGATATTCGTGCGGGAAAGGGCATTGCTGTCTTGGATCCGCACGGAGAATTGGTTGAGGACATTATGCAACTGTTGCCACCCGAGCGTGCTGAAGATGTGATTTACTTTAACCCTTCCGATGTCGAGCGCCCAATGGGACTCAACATCATGGAAGCGAAGACTGAAGAACAAATGCATTTTGTGGTGGGTTCCATCATCGCCCTTATGTACAAACTCTATGACCCACACAAAACGGGTATCATTGGCCCACGTTTTGAACACGCCATTCGTAACGCGATGCTCACGATTGCTGCAGAACCTGGAGCGACGTTCATCGAATTGGTTCGTTGTTTAACCGATCAAAAGTATGTGCAAGATTTGTTACCCAAAGTCAAAGATCCAGTGGTACGCCGCTACTGGACAGACCAGATCGCACAGACCTCAGACTTTCACAAATCTGAAGTCCTCGACTACATCGTCAGTAAGTTTGGCAAGTTCATCACCAACAAAGTGATGCGTAACATCATCGGACAAAGTGAGAGCGCATTTAACTTCCGTACGGTCATGGATGAACAAAAAATCTTGCTTGTCAATTTGTCCAAAGGAAGATTGGGTGAAGAGGATGCAAAGTTTTTGGGCTTGATCTTGGTGCCTAAAATTCTCACTGCTGCCATGAGCCGTCAGGATATCCCGATGGAGCAGCGTAAAGATTTCTACCTCTATGTTGACGAGTTCCAAAACTACGCGACGGAAGATTTCGCGGCTATTCTTTCCGAAGCCCGTAAATATCGCTTGAACTTGGTCGTTGCTAACCAGTTTGTGGCACAGATTGAAGAAGATGTGAAAAATGCCGTGTTTGGAAACGTCGGCTCGATCGTAACGTTCCGTGTGGGTGTGCCAGATGCAAACTTTTTGCAACACGAATTTGCTCCAACGTTTAATGAAAGCGATCTTGTTAACATCGAAAAGTATCATGTCTACATTCGCACGATCGTAGACAATGAACCTGTGCCGCCCTTTAGTATGGATTTAACCCGTGACGTCACTGCAGAAAAGCGCATGATGGATCCCAAGCGTGCTGAACTCATCCGTGAGCTTTCTCGGGTGAAGTACGGGAAACCAAGAGATATCGTTGAGCAAGAGACCGCGATTCGTGCAAAGCTATAGAATGCAAGAGTTATGAAGTAAGAGGTAAGAGATAAGATGGAAAAGAAAAAGATTGTTTCATTTACAGATCTCATTACTTGGAAAGAAGGTCATGCCTTAGTCCTTCAGCTTTATAACATAACAAAAAAGTTTCCAATTGAAGAAAGATTTTCTCTCACCGATCAATTAAGAAGAGCCGCTATCTCTGTAACAAGTAATGTGGCCGAAGGATTTGGAAGAAGAAGTCAAAAAGAACGGTTACAATTTTACTATCTAGCGCATGGATCATTAACAGAAATAAAAAATCAACTTCTCATTGCAAAAGATGTAGGATATCTGAATAAGGACGATTTTAATTCAATTGCAGAGCAAGCTAATTTTGTCCATAAACTTTTACAAGGCTTAATAACTAAAACGAAAACTACAATTTAGTTTTCTTACCTCTTACTTCATAACTCTTAACTCTCACATTGTGTGGGCGCGCCTGTCCCACAAGGGGATTAGGCAGGTCACCTTATTGGTGACTTGCCGTCAGACATTTCATGTTTATTGTGCAGGTGCGCATACTAGGACTCGAACCTAGAACCGGCAAGGTATAAGCTTGCTGCTCTAACCAATTGAGCTATATGCGCGTTTCTTTGTGCTTGCAATACCGTAGTATACAACGAGAGTCGAGGAGATTCTAACTTGCACGATACGATATACTAAAGATCTATGGATACCAATCAACCACTGCTGACGTATGAGGTTGGGAAGCTCTCAGATGATGAATTCTGGGATCGCATGATTGCGGTCGATGAGGTGGCAGAAGAGACTCAACTAGTGGGTGGCTATGCGGTGAATGTGAAAGCGGGGTCAAAGACGATCAATATCCCATTTGTGCGTTTTTCTAAAACATTTCCCGAAAAAGCTTCGTAAAAATTTCACCTTTGTCATTCCGAAGCTGGAATGTAACGCGATCGTCATCCCGGCCGTGGTCCCGCCAACGGCGGGATCCAAGCCTGCCTACCGGTAGGCAGGTAGCCGGGATCTTTTGCAAGGGTAATTTAAAGATTCCATGGATCTGCTGATAAATCTTCGAAGGTTGGATTACTCTTCATAATCAACTGTATTTTCCAATCTCTTCTCCATCGTTTCATTTGTTTCTCTCGTGTTATGGCTGATTCGATCGTTTCATGTTGTTCAACATACACAAGTTTTGTGACATTGTATTTTTTCGTAAATCCTTCATGCTGTTTGCTTTGATGTTCACTTGTTCTTCTCCAAGGATTATTGGTTACTCCAACGTAAAAAACAGTATTCGTGAAGTTAGTCAACATATAGATATAAAAGAAGTGTTCATACTTCATACCTCTTTACAATAATCCCAATGCTTTACCGTTGAAAGATCCCGGATATTCGATACGATCCGCCGTGGCGGATCTTTCGCATCCGGGATGACGAAAAAAACGAGGAAATCCTAGCATGATTCTGAACACTCGATATGAGTACATTCGAGTTTCAGAATGACAGAAATAAAAATTATCACGGCCGGGATGACGTAGCGTTATGCTCGGAATGACAAAAAAAGGGAAGCCAAGATTCTCTTTACAGGAGTAGGAGTCCTGCCAGTCCAACGATGACTGCGCCAACTCCAGCTCCCAAGAGCTTGAGGGTGTCAGCCACGCCACCTGTCTTTGGAAGTGTTGGTGGAAGCCCAGGGCTTGGTGGGACGTAGACCACGGTGGTTGCACAGACGCAACTGGTTGAACTTGTGCAACTTGGGTTGCGGCACGCACCGCCACTACAGGTCATGCCACTTGGACAGTTGGCATCACTAGAACAGGAGGAGCCACATGCGGGAACTGGTGTACTTGAAGCACCTTGCCAGTTACCAAAGACCATGAGTTGGGTTTGGTTCGCTTTGATTGTTAACGTCACATCACTTGGAGTGGTTGGATTCCAACCAGTTTGACCGACTTCTTTAATTTCAACAATCGTTCCATCGGGAAGGGTAACGACGCCGCCTTCACCCAGGTGATTGCCATCTGTTTGATAGTCATGCCAGTTTCCATCGTTGTTTGATTGCCATTGGAACTTCCATGTTAAGCCTTCATCACCGCTATCTTGTGTGCCATTGCCATTGTGGTCGTGGTACTTGCGGATAAAGAAGCCGCCCTGTGGTTGGTTTTCACATGTGGAACTGGTTGGGTTCTGTGGATTGCGGCAGACGTTATTGATACAAGACATGGTTGAGAGACAGTCAGCATCAGTACTACATGCTGTTCCACATCCTGGTGCTGCAGTTGGGGTAGGAGTGGGGGTCACCGTTGGTGATGGAGTGGGCGTGGTCACTATACATTGAATATTGGTTGGATTTTGTGGATTACGACAGACTCCAGTGATAGGTGCGCAAGTAGATGGAGGGGTGGTTGTCGGTGTTGAGATAGGAGTTACTACTGGTGCTA
>PSRQ01000021.1 GCA_003176165.1 Candidatus Cerribacteria bacterium 'Amazon FNV 2010 28 9' | reverse complement strand
CACGGGAGAGGATACTACCTCGCTCGGTGATGAAGCGTTTAAGCTCTTCTGGTTTTTTATAATCAAAGACGGCTGTCTTTGCTTGTTGTGGGTTGAGGCGCTTTGGCCCAAAGTTTGGTTTTTGAATCATAATTCTCCTTCTATTTATTATTTATTGTTTGTCATCTCGACCGCTTCTGGTTTTAACCAGAAAGTGGAGAGATCTTTTCGTCATCTATCTTCCAGATTCCTCGACTTCGCTCGGAATGACAAGCGTGTGTCGATTAGAAGGGGATGTCATCCGTCACATCGACTGCACTACTATCGACGGCTGCTGGCATCTCACTTGCTTCTTCTCGGGTTTGAGTGGAACCCTTTTCTTCTGGATAGCTATATCCACTGTCGTTACCACCACCCATGTCTTCACGTGGTCCCATGCCTGAGAGCATGATGACATTGTCAGCCACGATTTCAGTTGTCTCTTTCTCTTGTCCTTCCTTGGTCGTCCATTTGCGATTTTGGAGTCTCCCTTGGACGTAGACTTTACTTCCTTTTTTCAAGTATTTGCCGCAAATCTCAGCAAGTTTACTCCATACCACGATGCGGTGGTAAGTAGTTTCCTCTTGGCGAGATCCACCACTATCTTGGGTAGTCCAACTGCGGTTGGTGGCCAATCCAATGGTACAGACCGCGGTTCCATTTGGGGTGTAGCGCAATTCTGGATCACGGGTCAGGTTACCAATGAGTTGAACAAGGTTTAAAGACCGAGATGACATAGCAATTCCTTTCGTTCTATTCGTGTACCACTCTCACTATACATTATGCTTCCTTGATCACAAAGAGTTCACGGCGAACTTCGTCCATGAGACGAACGTCTGCTTCGACTTTTTGTGCAAATTGGGTATCGACTGAGATCTCGAAGAAGAGGAAGAGTGCTTCGCGCTCTTTCTTGATGAGGTAAGAGAGGGCCTTTTTGCCCCAATTTTCCTCTTTATCTACTTTGCCGTTGACGGAGGTGATGATCTTGCGGATCGCGTTGCTGACCGCTTTGACTTCCTCTGGTGTATATGAAGGGTTGACAAGCACTGTCAACTCGTATGTTTTGACCATAAGTTCCTTTCTTGTGCTGCTAAACCAAAAGGATTGGACAAGTTGCCTCGCAACTGTGGGTTTAACAATAGAGGTATTGTACCAGGCAAAGGGGAAATATTCAAGGAGAGTATAATATAGGAATGAACATTATCGAGAAAATAAGAAAGAGCCTTTTAGGGAAAGAGGATCCAGACTGGAGTATCCAAGATGTTCATACTACTCCTTCAGAACAGACAGTACACATTCCTCTAAGTGAACAGCAATTAGGCTCTTTACAAGAGTATGCGAATACACAATACACCGACGTGATGGATATCCTTCTCACCTTTGTGTCTGCGGCTATCTGCCGTGCTGAAGGGAAAAATATTGTTTTATGTATAAAACACGAAGACGGGAGCTTCACCGAACTTGACTTCCCAAAAGGTACTAAGCCCCGATCATAAACTCGACGATATCGCCTTCGTGCATAATGTAGTCTCGGCCTTCAATCCGCATTTTGCCGGCCTCGCGGACACCTTTCCACCCGCCAAATGCCACAAAATCGGCGTAGGAAGCGATATTGGCCTTAATGAATTTCTTGATAAAATCCGTGTGGATCACTCCCGCCGCCAATTGAGCATTGGTTCCTGCATGAATCGTCCAGGCGCGCACCTCAAGTTCACCGGCCGTCAAAAAGCTCTGTAACCCAAGTCGCTCGTACGCCTTTTTCGCCAACCTCTCCAGGCCACTTTGCTGGATCCCCAGATCTTGCATATACAATTTCTGGTCTTCGTCTGAAAGGATCGACAGCTCCGACTCAATCTTGGCACTGACAATAACAATAGAATCTGGATCAACCCCAAGTTGCTCTGCTAACTTGCTAACCCCTAACCCCTGTCCCCTGTCCCCTAATTCACCCTCATCCACATTTGCCACGTAGATCATCGGTTTGGCGGTGAGTAACCCCAACGTGCGTCCCACTTCTTTCTCTTCGTCGGTTTTCAACACATCGCGCAGTTGTGTCCCTTTCTCTGCAGCGGCACGCATTTTCTTCACCACTTCCCATCGAAACAGTTCATCCTTATCTTTACTCATCTTGGGTTCACGTTGTTTTTGCAGCGTCTGCAGGTCAGCAAGTAAAAGCTCTGTCTCGATCGTGTCTCGATCAGTTTTAGGATCCACACTTCCCTCGCGGATGACATTGCTATCGCTAAATGCGCGCACGACATGGCAAATGAGGTCGACTTCACGGATGTGCGAAAGGAACTGGTTGCCCAGGCCTTCTCCTTGTGAAGCACCTTTGACCAACCCTGCGATATCGACAAACTCGACAGAGGCAGGTTTGATGACACTCGTGTGAACAACCGCAGCCAACTTTTCGAGTCGATCATCAGGAACAGGCACGATACCTGTGTTTGGATCAATGGTAGCAAACGGATAATTGGCCGCAAGAGCCTGCTGCTTTTTGAGCAGGGCGTTAAAGAGGGTGGATTTGCCGACATTGGGCAACCCAACTATGCCTACACTAAGACTCATAATAACTCCTTAACTTCAACTAAAAGAAAACTGTCGAGTCCCGTAGCAAAACATGATTTTTGAAACGGCTGAATAAGCCGACTGCAAAAATTCAAGTTTTTGATACTGGGACCGACATTAGGAAGGCCTACTATTCCGACAGAGAGAGACATAAAAGTATTTTACCAGAAGAATTTTCATTTAATCTACAAAAAAAGTATTTAGAAACGACTCAAGAGTTTTATATACATCAGCCAATTCAGCTAACTTTTTATTAATATTAAATCCATTATCCAATGCCACCAAATATGTATTTGATCCTAAGTTCTGCAGAGCTTCAAAAAACGGGACATAATCACTATCATTAACAAATAAAACAATATTATTTGTTCTACCACTGCTAACCAATTGCAACGTATCACATACTAACCTTATATCTAAGCCCTTCTCTGCACGTTGAAAGTTATCGTGATATTGTTCTGGCAATTTTGCAATTTCAGATTCTGGAATTGTAGCTAGACTTTCCGCACACTCTTTAATTTGCCAATGATCTTTTATACCAGGATTAGTTGAATCAGGAATAATAAGTAACTCCCTTAACCTAGCGTCATCTTTCTTGAAGTAAAAAACGCACCTTACTGTTTCATGGGTATATCCCTTCCATAGAAGCCTCATACAAAAACAGAATTTTCCAATATCAAGTTTTTTATTTTTAAACTCCACTTTCCTCCGTCTTAAATTGTTAATAGCAGAAAAAAGACAGGACCCATCAATAATTAAATACATTCTACTTTCCATATCATCTTTTTTCCTTTTCCCACTTCACCGCATTGAGCAGCGGCGCAAAAATATCCTCATCTTTGCTGATCGCTAACTTCTTCAACTCTTCTTCACTTGGCTCGCGATCTTGAAACTGCACAAATGATGCATCGCGAATGAGCGCGAGAGGCGTCTGTTCGTTACCCTCACCCATACAGACAACTGCGGCGGCGGCGAGCCCTTCCGCCACGTTGGCATTGGTCAGTTTCAAATTGCGATCAAAAATATCTGGCTTGCCGATGTAGGAGTTGAGAGCAGCAAACCCACTGTGCGAGATCGCCGTGCCCACTGTCCCCCAGCGCAGAGGTAACACATGACTGTCGGTCACAATCACCCCGATGTGTTTCACGTGAAAACGAGCCTGCAGATAGGCGCGGATCTGGTTTGCACTCGCCTGTGGATCTTTGGGCCAGAGGATGAAATATCCATTGCCATTGGACTCATCGATACCGGCAGATGCAATCAGCGTGTTGTTTTTGATCGTGATGTGAAAACCATAGGGATTGAGCTGCGAAGGGATGTAATAATCTGCTTCTGTGGGAACAAGCTCGTTTTTGGTCGTTTTTTCAATCGGGATGACTGTGCCTTCACAAATAGAAATAATTTTGGATGTCACCACGAGGATGTCGTTTTCCTCAACTCGTGAGAGCGACGCATCCAACACATCGTTTAATTTGACACCAACCACCACTTTTTGCGTTTTTATGGGAGTAACAATCATGAGTTGTATTCTACCTCATCTTTTCTTATCTCATACTCTTTTCTGTCGTCCCGTAGGAGAAAGCGAAGCGCATCTGCGTACGGGATCCAGGCAAAAAAACTTGAATTTATAATGGAACTGGATCCGCTGCTTTTGGCGGATGACAAGCCAAAAGCAAGATTACTTTGCTTGTTGAGGCGCAGGAGCTGGAGGAACTGGAGGAGGAGCAACAGGCTTATTTTTCGTCAATTGGCGATAGATGAGCGAAATGATCTCAAGTGCCGCCACAAGTCCAAGCACATCGGCCATGAGTCCTCCACCTTGCACGGCGACGTGGAAAAAGATAAGCCACACAATCACATACACCAAACTGTGCAACCGCTTCCACCACTTGCCCATACGTTTGGTACTCCAATCGTTGGACGTGACAAACAACGGGAACAAGAGCAGAAGAGCCGCAACACCAAACAACTCAAATGGGAAAAACGGCGGAAACCCAAACCCTTGGAAGGCGAGCACAAACGAGGGAAGCAAACGCACGACATACGCATGGAAAAAAGCGAAGAGGAAACAGCTGATACCAAAATGACGCCGGTACGTTATCAACAAAGGAAACAGCTTACCACTATATCCAAACCGTCGGATCAACCCCGCAGCAATCGCCAAAACAAAAAATCCGGCTGCGGCAAAACCAGCTCCTTTGCCTAAGAAATAAAAGATATTTGTATACGGAAGGCTGAATCCAAACACAAACGTCGCTACCAAAAATAACACTATCAATACACCATATCCTGCATAAAAAAGTTGGATAATGGTTTTGCGATTGGCAGCTGAAAATGTAAAAAGGGCGTCCTCAATCTGTTTCCACATATCTATCTATGATACAACGAGTTGCCTGAAAAATATCTGATGAGATATGTGAATGCAGAAAAACAGACGTGCGCTTCACGTCTGTTTTTCTCTATGACTATCGCCGAACAGGTTATGCCCGACCACCACTGCGACCGATATCGGCCATGTGTTCACGGTCTCTGCTAACCGCTTCGCCACCTTTGCGCCCTGCTGCGCGCGCTTCTTCAGATGTGAATTCATGGGCAGTTCCCTTTTCATGAGCAGCCCGACCACCTTTACTCGCAATCTCGCGCTGCTTGTCTTCATCCATGGATGCGAAGCCGCGATTGCTTCGTCCAGTTTCACTTCCGTTGGCCATATAGCCTCCTTTCTTAAGATCACAGCCTACCGGATCTCTATAAAAGGAAGATGTGCACTGTGTGAGAAATTGGGAACAAAACTAATGTGTTTTTTGCATGGCTTCACCCACAGCAGTTTTACGCCGTAATGGGGATGGATCAATGGCATGGAATTCATGTAACTCACGCACTGCTCGAAAAACATATGAGAGAATCACGTCTTCTGTCAGTGAATAGATATTGAAGGCCATCGTGGGTGTCGCGTACTGATAGTAGGCCATTTGCGCTTTACGTGTCTCACCTTCTACAAAGGAAGGGATGCCAAATGGCAACATGTGCTTGTCCAAATATTTTGTGCGAGCGGATGCTTCACCACCGTATGGTTTGAAAAATTTGCCATTCTCATCTACACAAAAGAGCATCCCACCAGGACTTTCAATCGTCCCCCCTCCGGCAATGCGCGAGACACCAATACCAGTCGCTCCGATTGCCAACGTGGTGGCGATGTGATCACTCGCGCCTCCTTCGACAATGACGGGAATCGAGATTTCGCCACGCATACTCCACACAATATCAGGCCAGTTGATGACACTCCCACTGCGTACACCCGTGATACAGCGACCACCACCACCAATCCCAACATATAATCCATCCGCTCCAGCAGCTTCGAGTGCTTTGGCTTGGTCAACATCGATGACTTGTCCCGCAAAAATCTCAATGTCGTTTCCAAATCGTTTTCGCAAGGCTTTCACCGTCGCGAGCACTGCTGATCCCGGCTCTGGCGAGTACACGCGAAATGTACGCACACCGACATCAAACAATGCTTGGGTGCGAATCAATGCTTTCTTTTCTTCCGTCT
>PSRQ01000043.1 GCA_003176165.1 Candidatus Cerribacteria bacterium 'Amazon FNV 2010 28 9' | reverse complement strand
AGCCGTGCGCCTCCCTCCCCATTTCCGTCTCAAGCGTGGACGCATCCGAACAATTAATAAAGATTTGCACACAACATTACAACGTGATCCCACTCCAGATGAAATTGCCAAAAAATTTAATCTCCTCTATCCCAAAACCCCCGTTTCTTCACAAGTCGTGGAACAAGTCTTATCCATGCCTTCATATGAAATGGACTCAATCGATCAGAACGAAAAATATGAATTGTTGGAAAACCCAGCCAATGTCGAAGATATTGATAAAGACATCATGCTAGATCGGGTAAATGATTTATTCTTGGCAGCGCTCCGTATTGTGTGCAGCAAAACGAAAAACCCTTCACAAAATCTAGACATTGTGTTGCGTCATTTAGGAATTGCTCCCTATACAACGACTCAAACACACGAAGAAATTGCCCACATCCATGGATGTTCGCGCGAATGGGTGCGCGTCAGTCATGTGACGATCATGAAAAAAGTTCGCGAGTACCTGGTCACCCATCATGGGGAAGAACTCGAAGCCGTTTGGAACGAGCTTGAATAAAGTGCTCCCACCAGGAATTGAACTCTGGATGTAGGGTTTCTTGCAGCTCTCAATATATGTGTCCTCAGTAAGAATCCGTCCGTACAGCGAAAGTTTAAGGAAACTTGTGCCAATACCAAGAGTCGAACTTGGATTTAAGGTTTAGGAAACCTCCGTTCTATCCGTTGAACTATATTGGCAGAAACTATGGGGGCGACAAGATGAATTATCTCACACATTGCCTCAAAATGAGACTTCAAGAGAATTGTATAGATGCAGTAAGAAGCTAGGTGTACAATTCCTCTAGAAAGAGAGGGTTATGAACCTTGAATCGGATCGATATCTCTGGGATCAAGCAGACACAGTCGTCGATGATTACGCAAAAAAACGAACCACTGATCTCTTTATCACAATTCAAGACCTCATTGATGGAAAAAAAGCAGCAAACAAAGATCACAAACGCGTTCTTTGTACCGAGTTCAACACATGGATCGACTTCGTCGCGCAGGAAAAGACCGGCCAATACCCTCACTTTCGAGTGCTCCATAATGGTACGATCGAGCAATATAAACCAGACGATGAACCAAGCAGCTCCCAGGATTTCTCCAACCCCTTCAATCCCTACGGAAACATATAGAAAGTAACTTTTACGAGCGCTTTCGATAATCTGGTTTTTCGCCTTGACGTAACTTCAACTCA
Source organism: Candidatus Cerribacteria bacterium 'Amazon FNV 2010 28 9' (assembly GCA_003176165.1). Classification (GTDB taxonomy): domain Bacteria; phylum Patescibacteriota; class Microgenomatia; order UBA1400; family UBA12028; genus PSRQ01. Next base: position 9,845 of record PSRQ01000043.1, on the reverse strand, counting down.
ATCGCACTTACCTCTTCTGCCGTGCATGTCAGCGCGAATGCTACGAGCGCGTCAAATTGTTGGATATTCATGAGGACTGCAGCTTCACCGTTTTTGGGATGCCGCATTTTTTTCACCTCCTCGTTGAAACGCTCTTCCAAGTGTGATCGCTCTATCTGGTCAAAAGCAGCTGCGCGAGCAGCAAGAAGACTCTGCACCAACACTGGGTTTGTCGCTTGCACTTCTGCCAACATCAGCCGATCGATAAGTGAGGTTTCCTCTACCCACTGTGTTGTTGCTCGCTTCCTTTTCTGTTCCTTGTCGACCATACTTCCCTTTCCGTATTGACATATACCAGTGGTAGTATACCCCTTTTTATGCAAAAAACCCCGCTGCGTACTGCAAACGAGGTTTTGAAAAAGTTCAGTTTGATTACTGCTTCAGGTACTGGCTGACTGCCAAGGGCAATCCCAGCTTCATGCTGTTTTGAAATGGTGTGTTGAGTCCAACAACCTGCAAGACCATATAAGCTTCGCGCGTTGAGAGGTGGACGGAACCCGCTAAATTTACAAAATCAACGAGACGCCCTTCACGCTGACGATCTTCCATTAGCCAATAGGACTTGGTGTAACCCAATTCCTTGAAGAGGTGTGCAACCTCTACTGCTGCCTTCGCCTGCTGAAAGTTGTGCATCCACGCTAGCTCATTTGCTTGATCTTGGGTCCACCCCCATGTATGGAGACATTCGGCCATCCGGATTCGCCAGGCGCGTTCAAACGCTTCCTGAAAAATCTGCTTACCCCGCTTGAGCAGGATCGCCAAACGAACATTGGGGCGCTGATCTTTGGCTTTCAGGCCAACGATTTGGGCTTCGACTTCTTGAGTATATACGGGGGAAGCAAGCAGTTTCCCCAAATGCGAATCAAGGGTCACAAACCCGTTCAAAAAGCCGCGCACCAAGAAGCCTTTCAAAGCTCCTAAATCACCCTTGTTCCGGGCCATACCAGCTAAGCGAGTCAGACGAGGTGACAACTCAATAGAAGCAACTGCGACCATGATGTTTTCTCCTTCAGAAGAAAATTTGGCCGCGCAGAATCTATTATTTGTTCTGCAGCGGCAGGCTATTCTCCTGTCATCCCGGTAAAGGCATCCGCCAACTGGCGGACAAGCCTTGTCCGGGATCTCACCAAAAGGCTTCCGACCCTTCCAAGGAGATCCCGCAACAAGTGCGGGATGACAAACAAAGAACACCCTGCCACTGCAGGTAACTGAACTTGTTACAGAGCAAAAAAACGACTTCTTTCTTCCGGGGAAACCCTGAAGCGAAATCGCTTATTCTCGAGGTGAATGACTCACCCACAGATGAAATTGTATCAAAAAAGGTGAAAAAAGTCAAGTTATGGGATATTTTGTCGGGGTGAAGAGACTCGAACTCTCGACCTCGTCGTCCCGAACGACGCGCGCTACCAACTGCGCTACACCCCGCCTACGTCCGTCAGCTGACGGACTACGGCGGGCAAGCCCGCTTTCATCTACAGCCTCTTGATTATACCGCCTCCAGCTCCCCTTGCGAAGGCCAGATGCGGCAGGTACAATCGCGGCATGGAAAAACAAAAACATGATAGTGAATCATTTATTGGCGATGATGGAGAACTTTTAGTGCCAACAATGTCAGAATTAAGTAAACACCAACTTCGGGAAATTTTGAACACAAAAATGGACGAGTACGCAAAGATGTATCCCACCCTTTTGGCACAACATATCAATGACAGAAACAAACAAATCATTTTGGAGTACGCACTCGTTGATGGTATAGCGTGGCTGACATTTCAAATTCTTATGTCTTCGCATCACGAACTCTTTCTTCCCTATCTAGCATGCGGACTTCTCTTTTTAGCGGCTCAAGTACGCGGACGTGGGATACCCAAAGCACCCAAACAGACACAAAAAATGAACTATGACCTAGAGTCTGCAACAGCAGGACCACACCGCAGAGAAATTCACATACTCCTTAAAGCAACCGGGAAATTACAAAAGTCTCCATATGATCAACACGATGAAACGTTGTGGCAGACGCTTGCCATTGATTTTGCACTCGTCGATCGGTACAGAAAGAAAAGTACACAAGATGCGCGTATGGCAAAGACCAGAGCAAAAAAAGAGCGTGAAACAGAAGCAGCCAACGCATACACTGCAACACTTGCCAGGTTGACACATGATGCACAGCAACCCACTTCACAATCATTGATTGAATTACAAGATGAGAAGAAACACAAACGGGAGTAAATCTCTATGCAACCAGAACGACAACCCTTGGATCAAGCATTTCTAGATGGAGAATCCTCTGTCGATCTTCCAGTCGATGCACTTCCGCAACAGTACGAACAGCATCTCAAAATACTTCTTACCGAATTTATTTCCTTAACCCCACTTCAACGCATAGATGAAAATCGCAGGAAACTACTCAATGTGAATAAAAACCAAATATTATCATTCGGGTTTCTTTTTATAAGCTTTACAATGGTTCTTGGTATTTCTCAAATGCCTGATTCCGGGTTAAAATCTATTGCCTTATGTGGGACATTCGTTGATGCTCTCGCATTTTTAGTAAACGCCATACTTCAAAACGAGACACGCACCACACTCCTTGAGGAAAAAGAAAAAATAAAAACAGATGATGAATACACACACCAAGATACATTGGGAAATCAAATTATATATAACATCATTTTGACGTTGCAATCAGCAGGTAAGCTCCCCTTCCATCCACTCGATGAACAAAACCCAACATTTTCAAAAAAAGAAACAAAACAGTTGAGAAAACTCATTCGCAATGCGCGTAAACAAAAAGAGAGGAAAGAACAAGTGGAGCGAGAAGCACAAAAGAGACATCATCAACTTGAGGTTGCAGAACATTACCAACAAGCCAGAGAACGTCTTTCTGAAGAGCTCGTCCACACATACCCAGTTGATGAAGAAATGATCAAACAGCCAAAACGCAAAAAACGAGAGTAAATCCAAAAAGAGCCCTGATCTCTCAAGGCTCTTTCTTTTTTACATATACAATGTATCTTGCTTACGCCAACTCTTCTTGCGAGTACACGACCATATCAAGAGCTGAAGTGTACTTGAAGATCTCATCATCTGAGAAAATCAATCCTTGCTCTTTGGCTGCACCCTCGACTGAGTCGGAGGCGTGAATGAGATTGTTACTCTGACTCATGGCCAAATCCCCACGCACACTTCCTGCTTCAGCAGCACGTCCTTTGGTGACACCAACCAACTTACGAATGGTATCAATCGCTTCTACACCTTCCCACACCATCGCCACGATTGGTGACTGCATCATAAAGCCCTTGAGCTTTGGGAAAAATGGCTTTTCTTTGTGATGGGCGTACCATTCGTCAAGAATCGCATCATTGAGCTGTACCATCTTGATAGCAACGAGCTTCAATCCTTTGCGCTCAAAACGAGAGATAATCTCTCCAATGAGTCCACGTTGCAATCCATCTGGTTTGACCAGCACCACACTGTGTTCCATCTTCATATTGGTTTTCCTTTCCTTCTCCAAGATATAGCGTATTGTACCAAATCAGCCTCTAGCGAAGAAGAGTTAAACTTGGTTGAAAAAGCCCCGCTCCATACCATCGTGTGACAAACTCATCTTTAGAAAATGTCACCGGCGCGGGTTGATCAGGATCTGCCAAGACAATCGTTTCAGTCTGTACAGCCCACACGACAGAAAAATGGTCAAATCCTTCCTTGAGGCTTGGATTCCAAGCAATCATGATGGGGACTTTTCGAAACTTGAAAATATTACGTAAACCCTCAAATGTGGTTTGATAATACAAACTTGTCCGAATATTCAAATTCTCATCAAAAAATTCACGAACATCATCCCAATCAATCCCGTTTTGCTTTTCTCTTCCCATAAGATATTTGACAATTTCTTGTTCTGAATACTCAATACCATAACAGTGAAGCATCATTCGAATAGAAGCCGGACCACATGCATATCCACTGTGCTGGCGGATCAGGCGAAGTAAATCGATTGGATAGATTTTCTCTAACCGCTCTTTGGTAGCCATTCCACTATTTACAATAGCACATATTGCTGAGCTTCTCTTTCCCCTTTCCTACACCACTCTGGGAGTTTCTTATCTCACATCAAGGATACTTTGTTTTTATTGAATGAAAAAGGAGATCTATGCTGCCAGAAACAACACGCCAAACATCAGGAGCAGAGTGGCGAGACATAAGCCGTGCGTGGCCAGACCACATCACCAACGCCGTCTTGATGTTGCGCTCGCTTCCACCAACTGAACGCGCCAAGTTTGTTCAAGATCTTAAGCGCAAATTTGACGTCAACGATCACCTTTGGCTCAATGTGTTGTATTTTTTCGCCCATCCGGATAATGAGGTGGTACTGAAGCGTGTATCCAATGCACTCTTCCCTATCTATGGAAAAGATGAAGCGACCGTGACAACAAATGTCTAAGCGAAGTTTTTAAGACATCAAAATACTTAGCAATAAATCTTTTAACATCGTAATAGAAATAAAAATATCTTTTAATCTAAAAGCCGCTCAAAGCGAGCTTCTTCTTGATAAGGACCAAGAATCGAAAAATAGAGATTGGGCGGATCAATGAGTTGTTTGGCTACTTCTCTCACCTGCTCAAATGTCACGTTTTCCAAACGTTTCAACTTCTCCTCAATTGTCTCTACTTTGTTTTGCAGAAGTGCTGATCCAGCAAAGAGATGCGCAATGCTCATCGAGTCTTCAAGATCAAGGGTGGTGGCTCCCAGCACGTGACTTTTGGCTTTTTTGACTTCGTCGTGTGTGATCGAGTGCTCTCCATCAGAGGCAAGCAAAAGTAATTGTTCGTAGACGACCTTCACTGCTTCATCCACGCGAGATGGGTCAACTCCTGCACTCGCACCAAACACACCACAATCGTGATAATGATCCTCGTCACTGCGTACGTAGTAACAAAGTCCTCGTTTCTCACGGACTTCAGTGAAGAGTCGTGAGCTCATGTTACCCCCCAAAAGCGTGGATAATATTGTTAACGCGTAACGACGCTCATCTGTTCGTTTCAAACCCGGAAATCCTAGTATGAAGTGAGCTTGCGCCGATTCCTTAAAATGTACACTCAGCCGTTTTCTCTTGTTAAATGGGTTGTCCTTCAATTGCTCGATGTAGGCTGAAGTTGGCTTTGTCGTCCGTGTGTGTTCATCTTTTGAAAAAAAGTGTTCAAGCTTGTGCTCAAACCCTTTTTGATTGAGCACAGAGGCGTCCCCCGCCACCACCAGGACGACATTGTGAAATCCATACCACGTATTCAAGTGGTGGACAAAATCATCTTGAGTAAACGAGCGTACGCTACTTTCCGTCCCGATGATGTTCCATCCTAGCGGCGACCCATCAAAAATGAGCTTCTCAAAACAATCGCCAATATGTCGCATCGGAGTGTCCTCATACATATGGATCTCTTCCACGATAACACCTTTCTCTCGTTCAATATCGGCTGGCAATAAACGAGCGGTCAGCAACATATCCGAAACGACATCAGAAGCAAGATCAACAAACGAGCTAGCACATTTTACGTAATACCCTGTGTACTCTTTTGATGTAAATGCGTTGAACTCAGCCCCTACTTCATCAATAGCACTTGCAAGCTCACGTGCGGTCGGAAAATTCTTTGTTCCCTTAAACACCATGTGTTCTAAGAAATGAGATATTCCGTTCGTTTTTGAGTCTTCAAAACGGCTTCCAGTCCCAACCATTGCAAGCACAGTCACGCTTTTTGTCCCTTCCATCGGGACAAGAATCGTGCGTAACCCATGATCAAACTGTATAGCGCGATATGGATAATTCATACATTTCCTCTTCTTTTCAACAAAAGAGCATTGTACGTGACACACCCAGATTTGTCATCAGAGGTCGAGAACGTATGTTTGTGCTCATTTGACTTCTATTTTCGCTTACAACTCGAGGTATTTTTGAACACTGATTGTATTCGGTGATTTTTCCTTTTTTCCTTTTCATCTAAAGATTACCATGTTTGGATTTAAAAATAGATTGATCTATTCACTTTTATCCTCCAAATAAATGAGTCAAATATGTATTCTATTCATTAAATATGAATAATCAAATAAACACGTTGCAACAAGTGGGACAAATAACAATCTACTGGTTTTCTTCGGGCAGAGGAGGGTTGCAAAAAAAGTGTAGCTCGCAAAGTCAAACAGTTCACATTGTTTATGTGTACATACCCAATGATCACAAGTATGGTCAAAATTCACATCCACTACTGTGCTTTTTACATGTCAACCAATTTCGTGTTTCTACTGCAACGTATGCAAGAACTTCGCACATGGATTGATTTTTCCAACTCTGTTATATGCAATGCTTTTATTGTTTAGCGTGTGTGTATTCGCCTCCCTCTTCCTTTTACCTACAATTGTATTGTCATTCTGAAATGTCCCGAGCGAAGCCGAGGGACAAGTGAAGAATCTTCTCAAAAGTTGTTTGTGCTATTCGGAATTAACAATGACTTAATTTAAAGAAGATCCTTCTCTTGTCGCGTCCGCCAGCTGGCGGACTAGCGACATCTCAGAATGACAAAGAGAAAAAATGCGTAGAAACAAAAAAATTGCTCTCTGCAAGCATAAAAGTTTGCCCCCTTGTTAAAATATTTTTTCTCGAGAGCTAATCTGGAAGAAAAGGAGCAGGAGTATTTTTACCAGAGCGAAAAACAGTTTCAATACACTTTTAAGGAGCAACCATTTCTGTAGCGAAAAAGAAAAAAGCCGAAAATGGCGATTATACGAGGTCGTTTTACAACCTAACTTTGCAAAAAAATCCATCCAGATGTCCTTCTCTGGATGGATCTCTCACACACGGCTTTCGCCTACCGATCAAGAGCTTTTTCCATAGATGAAATTGCTAACAAATCTTTCACCCATGTAAATAAATCACTGACAACACCAGTGTGTTGCTTTTCACCACCGACAACAAACTTCGGGCGCTTTTGTTGGCGCTTGTACATAAAAACTAAACTCTCTTCAGAGTTTCTCCAGATAAGAATAAAAAACTACTCCCATGTAATCACCTACTGTGAGTAAAACAGAGATCATTCATACAAAACGAACAATGTTTTCTATGAATTTCAAAGTCTAATATATAATGGGTATCACATTTTGAAAATCCATGTCAACATCCAATTTTATAAAGCATGCCCTACCCACCTTTTTTCGTTTCTTTTTCTTTTTTTTATTTTTGTAAGAGAAATAATCGACATACTCTCTCTTTTCTCCATTTTATACAGTCTACACCACAAAAATTGTACAAATCATGAATTATTAACCAAACACAATACGAACTTTATTCTAGGGGAAATAAAAACCGACTTTTCCCCTGGAAAAATAAAAAACACCAGATAAAAACATATTCATTGAATATATTGCGTTTATGGAATCATTTACTTGAGAAAAAGAGCAAAAAAATAAAAAAAGACGTCTTTTAAGCTGATCTGGAACTAAATACCCAAATAAGAAACAAATAAATTATTAAAATAATCGAATAAATCAATATAAATAGTGTAAACACGTATTTATCACTCTTGTTTTATTTTTGCTAAACAGTATATTCTCCAACCTTCTAGGATACAGTAATAGAGGAATACACCCCAAAAAGTTGGTTGAATAAAGGGAAGACTTGCATATGGAACTCTTGAAAAAACTCCAATTCCCTGGATAAACACCTCAAGAAGGATCCACAGAGGGATCGCAACGAACTTGAGAACGAGGAGAGGAAGGATAAGCGATGCAAAGAGAAGCACTAACCCAAACAACATGATTGGACTTACAAGCCAGAGTAGACTTGTGTTCGCAATGATAGCAACCAGGCTAAAGGAAGAAAATGTTGAGATCAGAATAGGTGCTGTTGCGGTTAACGCAGCCACCGTAGTCCAGAAATTTTCCTCAAGAGTCATGCAGAGCTCACCAAACACACTTTTTCTCTTTTTCACTTGAGGAAATAGAGGAAGAAGAAATAAAAGACCATAGGAGGCTGCGACAGTCAGTTGAAATGAGACACTATAGATATAAAAAGGTTGATAAATCAATAAAATCATCGAAGAAATCAGAAGCCACCACTGACCACTATATTCTCTCCCTGTGTATGTACTCAGAAGTAAACCAGCTGCCATAATGACAGCACGGAGCACTGGTGGAGAAAAACCGCAAAAAAACATATAGATGATAATCGCAACCAGACTACAGAAAACAGCTAATCGTTTGGGAAGTATTTTCATGAAAAGAGAGAGTGAAAAGGAAAGTACAATCACAACATTAAAACCACTTGCTGAAAGGACATGAGATAGTCCTGTAAGTGTGAATTCTTTCGTAAACTGGGATGTTAACCCTGAACTACCTCCGAAAAGGATCCCCCACAGGAGTGGTGCATGAGGTGATCCCAAAAGGCTTGTAAACAGTCTCATTTCTCTATCGCAAAAGTCTTCAATTTCTCGCAAGAATCCCACAAAAGAAAGATGACCCGAAGATGAAAAATAATGAACGTGTAGTATGGATTGACTGATCAATGGAATCTCATCTTTTCTTTTTTCTGACACTTGAGCATCAACAGTGCCAATTGCCTCAATATGATCTCCAACCTTGAAATCGCTCTCTTGGGGAAAAGAGATTGTAAATACACCACTCTTGATCTGCTCAGATGTACCAACAAGTGTTGGCCGTTGGACAATAGTAAGATTAATATGAACACTCCTGCTCTGGAGTATCAATTTCCGCACACCATTTTCTTGCGTAAATCGAGGTAAATATATGCATATAAAAACAATACAAAGAGCAACAAAATAGAAAGCTGATTTTTGATGTTTCTGCAAATACTTGAGGAAAATCACAATCATAGAAGAAATTAGAGTGAAATAAGAGGAGTGATCTTATCGATAATGCTTTTGGGAAGTTTTGCTTTACTACTCAGCTCATCCAAACTCATATAGGGTCTGTGATCAAGAATTGCCTGTGCTCTCGTGGCACCAATTCCAGGAAGGGAGTCTAACTGATCCAATGTCGCAGTGTTTATGGAAATGATCGCAGAGGAGGGAGAACTACTCGTACTTGCTCCCGCGACAGCTCCTTCCCCTTTTTTGGGAATATATATTTTCATTCCATCAGAAAGAGGAGCTGCTAAATTCAATTGTTGCTGGACATACTGGGGATCTGCATTCGCACTCAAGCCTCCCGCTTTTGCAAGAGCATCCTGAAATCGAGGTGGAGCAATTGAGCTAGTTGGAAGCTGAATAACCCCAGGATGCAAAACAGCTCCTTCGATATCAATCGTGAGTGTTTTAACGACAGGAGCAATTGAAGGCATGACTTCATCTTGGGAAGGCACTATTTCAGAAGAACTCGAGTGAGAAGAAATCTCACCAGGGTGAACCAAAAGCACGCCACATGCGGTGATCGCTCCGATAGCAACCACAAGACTCAACGGAATGACGGGATGTTGCTTGAGATAGGAAAGGAATTGGCTAAAGCTGATATCAGGCTCGTCCATACATTCCAGACTAGCAAATTGAATAAACGTTGCAAAGGAGATGATGGTCATTCCGGTCCCGTTTTTCAACGGGATAAACTCCAGCAGGAATCCAGTTCATTAGTAATATAAATGTTTTGCTGCCTGGATCCCATATCCGCCTCTCCGCCAACTGGCGGATTAGGCCGTACGGGATGACAACGGAACCACCACGTTGACTAACTTGCCTGGCACGCAAATGAACTTAGGAGTTGTACCCACTTCAAGGTTTCCAGATTGTTCCAATGTTTCTCGAGCTTTTTGT
>PSRQ01000003.1 GCA_003176165.1 Candidatus Cerribacteria bacterium 'Amazon FNV 2010 28 9' | reverse complement strand
TGGACTTGCCAAGCCGACTTGCAGTATGTGATGCATGCAGGACATGGTGAGTTTCCTCGTATCGTGTTCACACCAGGAACATTGGAAGAATCATTCAAACTAACACGACTCGCATTTATGCTTGCTGAAAAGTACCACACGCAGGTGTACATCATGTGTGATAAGTTGCTTTTAGAATCAAGAGCAACAACTGCGACTTTTCCTGACACATACACGAACCCTAGATTTTCTTTTGCAGCCAATCCATTGCCAGAAGATAACTCATATAACCGATTTGAAATCACCCAAGAAGGCTACTCTCCACGCTCTGTACCAGGCCAACAACATGGGCTACAACTAACGAACAGCTACGAACACGACAAACATGGATATGCAACAGAAGAAGCACAAATGACCAAGGACATGGTCGAAAAGCGCATGCGCAAATTCAATGGAATTATCAATGAAGTACCCTGTCCTTTGTTACTTGGACCCAGTGAAGCGGAAACGACACTTGTGTGCTGGGGCAGTACACGATTAGTTGTTGAAGAGATACTACGCCAACTGAACACCAACGGAGCACAGAAAGTAAATGCTATTCACTTGATGACCATGATTCCCTTCAAGAAAAAAGAATTTATCGATCTTGCAAGCAAAGCGAAAAAACTTGTGATGATTGAAGGTAACGCTACGCATCAAGCTGCCAATTATATCCGTGAACAAACGGGTATTGAGATCACTAAGCACATCAACCGCTATGATGGTCGACCGTTTTATGCTCATGAAGTAATTGAAGAATTACAAAAAATATGACCACATCAGAAACAACGATGAAATCTCCCATCTTCCCTACTTGGTGTCCGGGATGTGGTGATTATGGTATTTGGAGTGCGATCAAAAAAGCACTGGCAGAATCCAATATTCCTGAGGAACAACTAGTTGTTGTGTATGGCGTTGGGTGCAGTGGCAACATGGCAGATTTTATCCGCTGCTACGGATTTCATGCGCTGCATGGACGAGCTCTGCCTGTTGCCGAAGCAATTAAACTAGCAAATCACAAGTTGAAGGTTCTCGTTGTCGCGGGTGATGGAGACACGTATGGCGAAGGCATGGGGCACTTCATTTCTGCCTGTCGTGGGAATCACGACATCACGCTCCTTGTTCATGACAATCAAGTGTATGGGTTAACAACCGGACAAGCGGCACCAACAACTGAACATGGAAGGAGGACGAAAACGACTCCCTTCGGTGTGATCGAAATGCCCGTCAATCCAGTTGGTCTCGCTCTCACCTCAGACGCCACGTTTATAGCGCGCGGGTATGCTGGCAATATTCCCTACACTGCAGAGCTCATTAAAAAAGCAATCAATCACAAAGGATTTTCACTCGTGGACGTGTTTCAACCCTGTGTTACATTCAACAAAGTAAACACACATTTGTGGTACCAAGAGCGTGTCTATCAGTTGGAAACTGTCAACCACGACACCCACAACAAAGAAAAAGCATGGAACCTTACCTTTGAGCACGAGAAATTGCCGATTGGAGTCTTTTATGAAGATACGAGTGAACCTTCATATAGCGATAGCGTTTCACTTCTCAAAGAGAAGGCGTTGACAGAATATCCAATCGACAACGTCAATTTAGGCGACGTGTTCAAGAAGTTTGTGTAACTTCCCCTCCTTTCGAAGGAGGGGTTAGGGGTGGTTGGTGATTGGGCAAGCAAAGAGCAATTGCGTCTAGTACTGCATCTAAATTTGTATAGATCTCTAAGTTTGGAAAACGAAGAATAGTAATTCCAAATTGTTCAATAAAATCCTGTCGTTGTTTATCATATTCTGCTCGCTCTTCACAGTGAGACTCTCCATCCAGTTCAATACCCAAATGAGCGGCTGGGCAATAGAAGTCTAACACATATCTGTCAACCCCATACTGTCTTCTAAACTTATAGCCTTTCAGGTTTTTCCTTCGTAAGTATTGCCAAAGGATGTATTCAGCTGGCGGCATAGGGGAACGAAGAATCTGGCGAAGTTTTTTCTGGTTAGCACTGTTAAAAGAAGCATTCGCTTTTCCCATTGACCAACCCCTCCTGACCTCCCCTCCGAGAGGGGAGGAAAATTCTATCCCTTAGACTATTTTTCAACTCTATAACGAAGTTGCAAGATTCCGCTATCCATTTGCTTTACCGAAAGTAAATTTAATTTAAATTCAAAATCATCTTGTTTAAACAGATGAATTCCTTCTCCAAGAATATATGGCTCTACATTAACAATAATCTCATCAATCAACTTTTCTTTTGCAAACCCAGCATTCAGTGTTGATCCACCGGTTATGATTGCATGATCAAAACCCATATGACTTAATTTCTGAACCGCTTCGCTTGGAGAAGTCACGAGGGAAAACCCTTGCTCTACCGTATATTCTTTATCAGACGAAACAATAATCTTTACGACATCTTGCAAGTCTTGAAGATAATGAAGGTCCCAAGTTCTGACTCGTTCGTACGTGGTTCTTCCCCAAATGATTGCCCCTACTTTTTTTGCTTCTTGCACAAAAAGTGCCCAATTATCTTCTGAAAGAAAATCTTCATTTCCATTCTCACGAGCAATATAACCATTGAGTGAGATAACTATGAAAAGCGTTATTTTCATATCTATTTTTCAATCGCTTCCACATCCCCGCGAAGATGCAAAAACGCAGGGATCACGGAAACGACCACAATCACACCAAGGATTGGTAATAAATATTTATCTACATCAGGAATAATGCGCCCTAAGAAATATCCACCTACAGTCATGCCTGTCGCCCACAAGACTCCTCCCACAATATTATTGAAGAAAAATTTATTGTAATCCATGTCAGCAATTCCCGCAGCGATAGGAGCAAACGTGCGAATGGCTGGCATAAATCGAGCGAGGATGAGGGTTTTCCCTCCATGTTTTTCATAAAATTTCTGTGCTTGGTGCAAATGCTTCTTTTTGTAAAACCATGAATCTTTTTGGGAAAGTAGCCAAGTTCCCAATTTTTTCCCTGTCCAAAAACCTACGTTATCGCCCAATACCGCCGCCAAACACATGAGTGGAGTCAGCCACAATAAATTAAACACATTTTGTGAAGCAAGGAGTCCTGCCGTAAAAAGCAAACTATCGCCGGGAAAAAAGAAACCAAAAAAGAGTCCTGATTCTGCAAAAATCACAGCAAACATGCCCAAGTATCCAACTGCACCGTAATTGGCAACGAGTTTGAGCGTCTCAACGAGATCGAAATGAGGAAGAACTGACATACTATTCCTTTTCTAAACTTGAATCAATTGAATTATTGTACAGTTCTCGTGGTATTTTGTCATTCCATCATTTATCCAAAATGTCATCTCGACCGCGCCAAGTAATCTTGGCAGTGGAGAGATCTTATTGTCTTTTTACTACAGATTTCTCGACTTCGCTCGAAATGACGATAAAAAGATTGATTATTGGTTATTGAATATTGATCATTTTTCTCTTCTGTGCGATAGTGCTACCACTTTATGCGAAAACGAATTGTTCTGCTTTTGCTAGTACTAACGTTGAGCCTTGGAACTTTTTTGCGCTTTTTCAAAGTATCAACAGTTCCTCCCGGACTCGAGCAAGATGAAACCTCAATTGGCTACAATGCTTATTCCATTTTAAAAACAGGAAAAGATGAGTATGGCCAATCATTTCCTCTGTATTTCAAAGCATTTGGGGAGTATAAACTACCCGGCTATATTTATGCGGCAGTCATTCCAATTAAATTCTTTGGATTAACACCATTTGCAGTGCGCAGTGTGAGCGCGTTGACCGGAACACTTTCAATCTTACTTATCTTTTGGATTGTGCAATTCTTGTTTCACAGACATGAAGCGCGTGATGAAATCGCACTATGGAGCGCCTTTTTGTTGGCGATCAATCCGTGGCATCTCTTTTTTTCACGTGGAGCATTCGAAGTCACACTTGCACTCTTTCTTCTCTTGGTCGGACTCTTCGCATTTTTGAAAGCGATATATGAACATCGACCATACTATGTGTTGATCACATCTATTACTTTTCTTCTTTCCTTATATACATACAACATTAGTAGAGTGTTTGTTCCTCTCTTATGCTGCGCGCTTCTGTGTATCTATCGCAAAAGAGTACTACGAATCCCACGCACCATCTTAGGTTGGTGCACAGGAATATTTATACTTGGTCTTCTTCCCTTTGCTTTTTCTCTACTGTCTCCAGGAGGAGTCCATGCAATACAAGGAACCATTCTGTTTTCCAGTAAAGCAGTTCAAGCTCCTCTCATTGAAATGCGCAGCGATGTTTCGCTCTTTTCACCTCTGCTCGCCAAACTTTTTTTCAACAGTTGGTTGCAATCACTGTGGCAATACTGCATCAACATCATGAGTTATGCATCAGTCGAATTTTTCTTTTTAAGTGGCTCGACTCAAGGAGATCATGGGATTGGCAACATGGGGCAATTTTATTTTGTCCAACTGCCATTACTGTTTGTGGGACTATTTGCACTCATTAAACGACAAACAAAAACAGCAGTGTTCCTTTTCTTTTGGTGTATCGCAACCATTCTCATTGCAGCGCTGACACGCGAAGCACCCCAAGCAACACGTAGTTTCAACTTAATTTTCTCGTATACGGTCTTGTCCGCGTACGGCATATGGGAATTGCGAACATGGATTGTGAAACAAAAACAATGGATAAAAATTGGGATAGGGCTGCTCGTCGTTAGCTTCTTTGCATATAACTGTCTTTACTATTTCGCATCGTACTACATTCGTTTTCCTCTTGAATATACAAAACAATGGAATGCGCTTGATCCGACAGTCGTGCAATACATGGAGAATGTATTGAAAGATTATGATGTCGTCTATGTAGATAATCGCGTCAACATTCCGTACACCTCACTCTTGTTTTATAGCCAATACAGTCCCACTTTTTTTCAAGCAACACAACAACGTGGGACACAAGATGCACAGGGATTTAGTCCGGTCAAAGCATACGGAAACGTGATCTTTGACTCCATCGATTGGGACAAGGAAATTGCTAAACACAACCAACGTATTTTGTACATCACGACTCCACAATTTTTACCTGCAAAACCCGATCACATTAACATTGTCGAACGGTTTTACTATCCCCCCCGACCGGTAATTCTTTCGCAAGGTGAAGAATTGTACACATCATACGACAAGGAATTGGGATTTGTCGCAGTGCGAACATACTAAAAGGTTAAGCACTCCTATACTTGATTTTTGTATTAACAGTTAACGTTGCTTCATGCTGAGCAATAAGATGCCAAATAATACTTCTTGCCCCCACATGAAATTCAGGAAGTCCAGCCGCTACGATCAACTCAACACCATCCCACTCCTTATTAGGATTATTGACTAAAAGGTCTTTTATCTTCTGCTCGATTTCGGGAGATTCATCTTCAATGTGAGACATATCATATCGGCCTGTTTCTAATGGATAACTCATATAGAATCCCTTTCTTTTGTAATAAGTAATTCTTCTTTCTCATCAACCAATGTTTGTGAAGAGTTCAGGCTTCTCCCCATTGCAGTAAACCCAGTCGCAACAGTTGTAAATGTATTCTGTGCATTGGTAAGGTGCCGACCCAATGTTTGAAATTGGGTATCGACCTTTTGATAATCATGTTGAAGACTGCGAAACAGTGCAAATAATTCCTTCGTTTTTGTCTCAATTTTCTTTCCTTCGTAGGAGAGAAGAATTGTTTGCAAGTGTGCATACAAACTCGTGGGAGAAACAATATACACTCTGTTTGAACGTGCATAATCAAGCAAACTCACTTCATTGATTATTTCGTAATACACACTTTCGCTAGGAACATACATCAGGGCAAAATCCATCGTCCCTTCTTGCGGCAAAATATATTTGCGAGCGATATCTTCGATGTGTTTTTTGACATCACGGATAAACGCTTTACGAGCATCGGCTCGCACACTTTCTGTCTCTCCTTGCATCATCACTTGAAAATCTTCCATCGGGAATTTGGAATCGATGGGGAGAATTCCAGCATCTGTTTGAATAGCAGCATCTACGATTGAACCATTCCGAAATCTATGTTGAATGAAGAATTTTTGTTTGGGAAACATTTGCGAAATCAAATCAGTGAGCACTTCCTCGCCAATGTTGCCACGTAGTTTGGGTGATTTTAGAAATTCATGAAGCTCTTTCATCGACCGACTCACTTCGGAGAAAGCCCCGGCTTCTTTTTTCAGTTCACCGATGACCTCAGCAGCTTTTGTCAACCGATCATGAATATCTTGTGTTTGCGTTCGCATGGAATCCGTCAATTCACGCGTAGAACGAGCAGAAGAATCAGAGAGGACTCGCTGCAAATTTTGCAAATCTCGCTGCGTCGATTTCACCCATTCAAGAAGCGTTGGATCTGTTGTTTGTTTTTTGTTGGACACGAGAAGATAAATAACAACTCCAACACCACAACATAAAATAAGAAGAAGGGCAGAAATGAACATACCCGTAACATACATGAAAACAAAAGACAAAATCAAGTCCATCATGTAGGATGAACACATATGAGGTTTATCTTTGTTCTTCTCCTGATTTTGCTCGTATTTGTCATCCTCGGCGTTATGCGCACAGCACAAACACAATCACAGCCTCAAGAGCAAGCGTTTATGAATGGAGCGGTTCCCTCGCCCGCTCCGGATGGGTTTTTAAAAGGAAGCGTTAGCGTCCCTACAACTTGGCTTGGAAAAACATTTCATGCACAAACGCAAACTGGTATAAACATCATTGCGGACAATGGAAAACAGGTAGAAAAATATCCATTCAAGACATATGTAGGAAATGGATACTTTAGTAAAAATCATCCAGTTCTCAAATTGGACTATAACCTTCCAGAAAATCCTCTCTACTTACGTTTTGTCCTGGACGAACTTGTGCAAATCAGTCCTGGGCAATACTTGGGAAAGTTAATTGTGCGATTTGGGCCATTTGTCGTCGCACTTGGCTTCTTTACGCTTTCTAAAGAACCCTCAAACTAGCATTCTTCAGGTATAATAGAGAGGCTTGGGTATTCAAGCAATCGCTCCGCCTCTGGCGGAGAGGAAAGTCCGGACAGCAGGAAGCAGGGTGTCTATCGAAAGATAGAGGTCGCCGATGAGGCGATACAGTTAGAGCAACAGTGACGAACCGGGTCGCGCCGGGTGAAACGACCAAGCCAAATCGGGTAAGTTTCGAATCAAACCGCTTCGTGCGGGGTAGAAACTTGGCAATCCTCCCCGCTGCAACTGACGAACTTCACCGCAATGGACGCTTCCCCTTCCATGGTGATAAAGCTGCAGGCATTAGAGAAATGATTGCATAAACAGAATCCGGCTTACGGATACCCAAGCAAAACAATTGAATCAGTTCGTTAAAACTGCTACACTTATATCTGAAAGTGAGGTAAAAATGGATAATGTTTCATTTGCTACCAGCATCAATAATTTTCAACAATCTTTGGCTATTACACTGACGACCTTTCTCTCATCTTTGTTGTCATTCTTGCCAAGATTACTCGCCTCTTTGGTTATTCTGTTTGTAGGAATCACACTCTCTCGCTGGGTGAAAAATGTTGTTGTTCACACGCTTGAAAAATTGCGTGGTACTGCACAAGCCGAGAAAACTCCTCTTCAATCATTCTTGAAAAACGCAGAGATCACCTCAAAAATCGAAGTCCTCATTGGTGGCGTGGTGTACTGGATTCTCCTGCTTATCGTCTTGCAAACAAGCATGAGCGTGTTGGGCTTAAGTGTTATCTCGACTGTGCTTAACCAAATTTTGCTCTACATTCCCAACGTCTTTTCGGCACTTTTGGTCATTTTGTTTGGTGTACTGCTTGCCGGTATAGCTGAAACGGTTGTCAAGGGAGCCGTTAAGACCATTGATCCTCGCGGAGCACGGGTGATGGGCACACTGACCAGTTACTTTGTCATGGGCATTGCCATTATGGCAGGTATAAGTGAACTTGGGATTGCACAACAATTTATCAACACACTATTTACTGGACTCGTCGCTGCCTTTGCCATCGCAATTGGGTTAGCCTTCGGCCTTGGCTCGAAAGAAACCGTCGCCAAGATTATGGATGAGTGGTACATGCGAATGAAGAAAAGTTAATGGTAATTATTCCCACCCAATTTCATGATATGAAATCTGGTTTTTGTAACAGTCGATGACTTCTCTAATATAGTCAATGGTGTTGTCCGGTAAATCATCAATATCTACCCATCGTAACTCATCACATTTGTCTGGTTCACAAATCGTAGGCACTCCATCCCATTCTTTAACTTCAAAGAAAAAATTAGTTGACGCTCGATTGGTAAGCAAATGAAGAACGTGGACAAAATGGCAACGGAATGGATCAATCGTCACTCCAATTTCTTCCTTGGATTCACGAACAAGAGCAGTAAGGATCGACTCACCTTCTTCTAGATGTCCTGCTGGAAATGAAAATTCACCATCGCCATATCCTGTTTGGAAACGACGTGCCAAGAGTATTTGGTTTGCTCTTCGCAAAATAAGGAAAACACCAGTCACCTGTTTAAATCTGTCTTTTGATAGGGGAACCATACACAAGTACTTTTACTTAATAGAACAAAGAATAAAAAAGTGAACAAAGACAAGCTGATCTTTATAAAAAAGTTCCTCTTTACTTGTTTGCACAGGAATTGTTGGAACAGTTTCTGTCATTGTGTACCGATAGGACCAATCACCATTCTTCTGCAGCGGAATATCTTGTTGTAGACGAGCAGTTTCTCCAAGTTGCTGAATAAACCACTTCAACTTCGTTAGGATATCTTCAGATGTTATTCCTAACGCATCGAGTTCTTCCAAAGCAATAGTTCCACCTCCATACAAGCGAGTATCTATCTCCTTGTTCTTATCTACTCCAGATTCTCTCGCCAACTCTTGTCCTCCAGCCGTTTGATTGCCTGCAACGTATTGATCGTTATACATTCCTCCGCCCTCTGCAGGCTCATAATGCGTTCCTTGAACATTAAACCATCCTCTATGGGAGGTTTGAAGATTTTCGCCTTGAATAAATCCATGAACTAACCCTTGGGTAAGCAATGATTCAAGTTGCATATTTTATCCCTTCTTTAATTAAAATTTCCGAATGAGCCCGACACACTTTCCTTGCACTTTCACATTGGTTGCATAGATGGGCTGCATCGTTGAGTTGGCTGGTTCCAAACGAATGCGAGTCGCTTCTTTGTAAAAGCGTTTGAGTGTCGCCAGACCATTATCCAACAAAGCGACGACAATATCCCCATTCACAACATCTTCATGTTCCTCGATGACCACATAATCATCTGGCAAAATGCCATCTTCGATCATACTATTGCCTTTGACCTGCAACACATATGCGCGTTTCTTTCCAGAAATGAGTTGAGGCGAAACTTTGAATGTGGCATTAGGATCTGTATACGGCTCGATCGGTTGACCAGCGGCGATATACCCAAGCAATGGCAAATCCACAGAATCAGTAAGACGCAAAAACGTGCGATCCAACAATTCGATTCCGCGAGCTGCACCATCGTACTTCTTAATCACTTTCTTACGAATCAAAGCTTGAAGATGCTCATGTACCGTCGCAAGCGACGACACTCCAATGGAGTCAGCGATTTCTTGAAGGGTGGGCGAGTATCCATTACGCTGAATAAATTGCGCAATGAAGTCCACAATTTGGCGTTGTCGTTTGTACAGAGTGGTGGGCATGAGAGCTCCTTTCCGAATATATACCAAAACCGTAATAAACCCAACATACCCAAAGCGAGACCGAAGGTCAACTAAATCTTTATGTCTCACTATGCATCAATACGTTATTCCTGTTGAAGTGGTAGCATTTTTATGTGTACGATGGTGGTATTGATACATTCATACAAGGAGATTTATGAAATTTGCTGTCGCTGCTGCTACTTTCACCATTGCGGTCAGTCTTTTTGCAAGTGCTGCACTTGCCAGTGATTCTCCTGCATTTGTATATCCAACTTCCTCAGCTACGGTAAGTGATCCTATACCTACCAGTACGCCAGCACCGAGTATCACTCATGACAACCTGCAAGAATTTACACAAAATCAGCAAAAACAAATCCAGGCGTATCTCCAACAAATGAAGGCTCAGTTACAACAAAAGACCCAACAAATTAAACAGCAGCGTTTGGCATGCGAACAACAGATCAAGGCTCTCCAAACCTCTCGTGTATCACAACGCAAAGACCTTCTCGCACAATGTAAGCCACCGACATTTAATAGGGAGCCAACCTCGACAGATGAAGCTCAGGCTCGGACCCAGCAACTCAAGCAATTTACAGCGAATTGCAAAGCACAGCTCAAGCAATTTGATATAGAGACCAAACAACAGGTGCAAAGCATTCAAGTAAGTTGCTTCAATAACGAACGTACTGTCTTGGGTCTTTCAACGATGATTCCTTCGGTTACTCCGTAACTATAGGGTTGGCGGGTATGAGATAATAGATTCATGGCTTTTGAACTTGTTTCACCCTTTGGTCCTACAGGAGATCAACCGAGCTGTATCAATACTCTTGTTTCGGGCGTGCAAGAAAACAAACAACACCAAGTCCTTCTTGGTGTCACCGGAAGTGGTAAAACATTTAGCGTCGCCAATGTGATTGCGAAAACTCAAAAGCCGACGCTCATCATTGCCCACAACAAAACCCTTGCAGGCCAACTCTACCAGGAATTTAGAGATTTCTTTCCAAACAATGCCGTCAGTTACTTTGTTTCATATTACGATTACTATCAACCAGAGGCATATATTCCCAGCACCGATACATATATTGAAAAAGAAACAGAAATTAATGATGAAATTGATAAACTGCGCCTTGCAACGACCACCAACTTGTTGACTCGCCCCGATTGTATTGTCATTGCATCGGTCTCTTGTATTTACAACTTAGGATCACCTGTTGAATACGGCAAATATGTGCTTGAACTGGTCGAAGGTGAGCTGATTTCACGACAAAGTGTATTGGGACAATTGGTCAATCTTCAATATGATCGTAACGATACTGATCTGCACCGTGGAAGTTTCCGTGTCCGTGGTGAATCGATTCAAATTTGGCCCGCATATGAAGACACTGCGCTCACAATCACCATGCTGGGCAATCAGATTGAACGTATCAAGCGCATCGATCCTGTTTCAGGAGATGAAATAGAAGAACAGCAATCACGTGAGCCTTGGGATCCGAGTAAAGGACAGCAAGGAGTCAGTCCACGCCGTTACATTTTGTATCCCGCCAAGCATTACATGACAAACCCAACCACGCAGGAACAAGCAATCGCTCAGATCGAATCTGATCTTCAAGAGCGTCTGCATGTGTTGAAAGCAAGCGGGAAAACGCTAGAAGCATACCGGCTTGAACAAAAGGTTCATTATGACATGGACATGATCAAAGAGCTTGGCTCGGTTAATGGTATTGAAAACTACTCACGTTATTTTGACGGAAGAAAACCTGGGGATCCTCCCTTTACACTGCTTGATTATTTTCATCACAACGCGAAACAATTTGGTGACGGGAAATTTTTAACGGTCATTGATGAAAGTCATATTACCATTCCTCAAATTCGTGGAATGTACAACGGTGACCAAGCACGCAAGCAAGTGCTCATTGAGTATGGGTTTCGTCTTCCTTCTGCTCTCGACAACCGCCCACTTCAATTTGAAGAATTTCTACGCAACATCGAGGATACCATCTATGTGAGTGCCACACCTTCCCCTTGGGAAATCTCAATGAGTAATCACGAAGTTGCCGAACAGCTCATTCGCCCCACAGGACTCATTGAGCCAGAAATCGATATTCGTCCATCACAGGGACAAGTTGAAGATTTGATGAAAGAGATTATTATCCGCAAGCAGAAAAACCAACGCGTCCTCGTCACTACACTCACGAAGAGAATGGCGGAAGCATTGACTGAATATTTAAATGATGAGAAGAAAATGACACGAGCTGCAAGCCGTGTCATCCCGGAACCTGGCGTGCAACGCCAAGTATCCGGGAGCCAATCAATTTTACCTAAGGTTGCCTATCTTCACTCTGACATTGAAACTCTGGATCGCAGTGATATTTTAAGTGACTTGCGCCTGGGTAATTATGATGTGCTGGTTGGCATTAATCTCTTGCGCGAAGGATTAGATTTGCCAGAAGTAACGCTTGTCGCCCTTTTGGATGCGGATAAGGAAGGATTTTTGCGCAGCAGCAGTTCCCTCGTTCAAATCATGGGTCGTGCCGCACGCCATAATGAAGGTCACGTCATCATGTATGCGGATCGTATCACCGGCTCGATGCAACAAGCCATCGATGAGGTCAATCGACGTCGCACCATTCAAATCCAGTACAACAACGAGCACCACATCACACCAACAAATATCGTCAAGCCAGTACGCGAACAAATGATCAAGCGTGTCCCCAAAGACGAGCAACCAAAGGTCGCTCCTTCAAAACTTCGTGTCACTGTCAACAAAAACACCACAATCGATTTACAAACGATCGATCCTGAAAACATGTTACCCAATGATAAGCAAAAAATGATTAAACAACTCAAACGTGTGATGACACAAGCAGCAAAAGATTGGAATTTTGAGTTAGCTGCAGAAATTAGAGATGCGATTGCGAAGTTGGAGTAAACTAAGTGTGTTAGACATAAGGGGGAATATATGAGTAGTAAAGAAATTGAATCAACACATATTATTGAGGCAATAAGAACTCTCCAAGGCGGTAAAGATAATGAACTTATTAAACAACACGCTGAAGCAGGCGTGAGTATGTACGGCACTCATCCACAATATCCAGGTGAATATATAGAACTTTCACCAGATGGTCATTATTTTATCGTTCAACGCGAACACGATCAGTGGGTTCGTATTCAAGAAGTTAAAATAAGTAGTTAGGCGTTTTGTGCTAGATGTAAAGAATCAGTCTCTTCGGGTTCAACTTTGCCACCTTCATTGACCAATCGGTCAATATCAGATTCAGTTGAACTTTCTTCATCGTGCGAATCAATCGATGTCTTACTCGTGTCAATGAACGAACCTTCTTTTTCAATGCTCATAGGAAAACCTTTATCCTCGGGTCATCTCACGAATTTCATGTGTGAGTTCATCTAATGTCTCACGAATAACAATATATAGTGGGATCACTAACAACGCTCCGATGAATCCTCCAAAGCGCACTCCAATAAGGATAAGGATAATGGTCGTCAATGGACGAATTCCGGTCGCCCGTTTCATAATTTGTGGAACGATGAAATTGTTTTCAATTTGCTGAATTAGAATGTACAAAATCGTAGTCACCACTGCCATTGGTCCAGAAACACTTAA
>PSRQ01000032.1 GCA_003176165.1 Candidatus Cerribacteria bacterium 'Amazon FNV 2010 28 9' | reverse complement strand
TTGGGGATGCTGTCAAAACAACACCAGCGTCTTTCATCTCTTGTAAAATCTGTTGTTGCCACTGGGCACTCTCTGGTCTTGTCAGTTCTTTCACGCTAAATGAAGCGATGGCAGACGCCGTTTCACTTCCTGCAGAAATAATCTCGGTAACTGTCCCGACAAATAAGTCAGTCTCACCATTGAGTAAAAACTCATTGGCAAGCTTTCCAAGTAAACTTGGATCTTTTGCTTCCGCAGCACGGACAGCAGGTTGTTGCATTAGCTCCAAACATGTTGCTTGAAGTTTCTCTCTCGCTTGATCAACTAAAAACGGAGGAAGATGAATGCCTATGAGAGCAGGTACTCCTGCTACCGTAACTGCAGATTTAAAGTTTTCCAAGATCCGTTGATACTCACTGTGGTGCATTTCGGATGAAAACTCAGGATACAAATGTGCTGTCGCGACTTCCTCTGTCAGACGACGCAAATCAGCAAAAATAGGAACCTCCCCATCCATAGGGAGCTCTCCATCCTGCCAAGCTTCTTGTTGTAATTGGGCTGCTACCTCTTGACAATACGCATAAAAGATTTCTTGCGCGTGAGGCATCGCTTTTTTGTAAATCGCACCAGCTTTGAAGTCAGGGGTCGCAATATCACGGATGCGCTCCCACACTGACCCCGTTGGTATTGAGACAATGCCTCCACCAGTTCCCTCACCCAAAGAATCTGCAGCACCTCGTCCAAACCGGTGAGAACCATTTATATCTCGTTCATCTTCATGAATCATGTTCAAGAAATCGGGACGCGATGTATACAACTGATTTCCGACAATAGCAATGCCATTTTCAGCAAGAAGTTCTTGGCAGAATACTTCTAATTTCTCATAATTGAGGAGAAGTTGTATGTTGTCTAGCACTGCTGGAATCCCACGCTTCTTTCTCTTTACAGGAAGTAAATAATTTGGTCTTTTTTCTGCAAACATAAAGCGACGCTCTTTTGACATGAGTCTCTCCTTTTTACACTATAACAATCTCCTCATCGTACATGAGCTATTTTGCGAGCACAACACAGAGAAAATACGAATAGGCAAGAGCGTCAATAGGTGAAGTAGACAGCAATCATGTATACTACATGTATGTCAAATCTCACAGCTTCCTCTTCTCTTCAGATCGACGCTCCTCCAGAAAAAGTTTGGAAGGCACTGACCAATCCAGCACTCGTCAAGCAATGGTTATTTGGGACAGAGATGAAGACGGATTGGAACGTCGGAAGCTCCATCACCTACTCGGGAGTTTGGGACGGAAAACCATACGAAGATAAAGGAAAAGTTCTCGCGATCATTCCAAACAAGCTCATTGAAACTTCGTATTGGAGTGTTGCCTATGGGCTTCCTGATGAGCCGCAAAACTACAAAAAAGTCGTGTACTCTTTGGAGGAAAAAGATGGAGGGACACTGCTCACGATCACTCAAGACAACAATGCAACAGAAGATGATAAGGAACACTCTCAACAAAATTGGAGCACGGTACTAGAGGCGCTGAAGAAGACAGTCGAAACTCAACCATAACTCCTTGCTTTTCTGCTGTCCCTCACCCATCATTAAAAATGCATGGACAGCATTTCTTTTCCCTCCCCTCAGATAAACGAAAGAAATCAAACTCTCATAGAGAGCGAGAGTGATCGTGAACATCAGGGTCGAACCGTGGCTATAGAGTCGGTACCGGAATTTATTCGTCCCTTACTTATCGAGCATGCAGCACAAATTACACGAGCATATGAAAAAGCACGACAAGAGAAAAAACGTGTTGTGGTGGATCTCCATACACTTCCGTATCGATATATTGCCATCGCCTTCCGAGACGATATTCCTCCGCATCTTCAGCGAGAACTGACAGGCTTGATGACTAGTCAACTCCAAGGATGGACACTCCAACAAGGTGACAAATTTACCACATTGACGAAAGATTCACCAAACACCATCTCAGCATTGGATCGTTTCATTGCACAAGCAAACCGTATACTGGAAGAAAATAACCTTAAGGGAAATTCCCTTCCCTTCTGGATCAGCATTGGAAAACCGCAGGAGACAGCAACCATACGCATTGCTGCTATCCCCTCAGAGGGAAATGAACGGCCAAAGCTTTTTGTGTATCAAGCACTTTCTGTTACACCGCAAGGAGTTCTCTTCCCTGCAGCTACGGCAACGGCTGCTTTACATGGAAACGAATTTTCCTCGTTTGAACAACAAGTCCAACTCGGGAAGGCTCTTCCTATCCTTACTCAAGACGAAGACGATCCCACACTCTTAGAAAAAAAGAGTTACAAAAATACAAAAAAGAACGCCACGTTTGACAACATTGGGATCATAGCGACACAATCTGCAACCAATAACCCCAGAGTTAATCCTGATTCTTGGGATCAATGGGAACGCACCTGCACAAGCCATTGGGATGTCTTCAAAGAGATGACGATCGGACAATCTCCGTACACGCTAGAAGAAATTGCAGAGGAGGCACATGAAAGTCCCACGGATGTACGATCGCTGATTATCCAGTCTATTCGCCGACATCGGGAGGGAAAACGCGCAACACAAGAAATCTCAATAGACCAGAGAGAAACAATTGTTAATGTTGACATTTCTGGCATGACAGCCATCACAAGCGCATTTGAAAAAGAGTTCAATGAACTATTTTCCACAGAGCAACACCATCTTAGCCCCCAAGATCAACTGAAACGACAACAAAAAGTAATCGAGCGCCGCAAACAGCAGACAGGTATTACCTCACTTTTTCGAGAGTGGCTCCTGGATGCAGTTACGAGTGCACATCTGCGTCACATGCATCCTTCAGAACTTGCAGGCGATGGGTTCGTTGCACTTGCTAACACGGCTCCTGATTCTATCTTGCCACCATCACTTGAATTCCTTGACTACATCAAAACGTTGTCCGCCTCATGGAATCAACTCGTGGATGACAAAATGACATCCGGAACAGAAGTTGAAAAAGAAGCTGCGCAGTGGATCAAAGAGAACTTTGGAAATCGTGTGTTTTTAAAAATCGCCATGGCACGAGCTCAAGCAAAAATGAGCCTTATCCCTGCAGGGACACATGCACGAACAGTGTTTATGGAATCCGATGCTGATGTATTTTCAGAATCGGTGCACAAAGAAACAAAAAATCTTCTTCCCAAAGTTGAAAAACGTGATGAACGCAGTGGAGAATCAATTGATGAGTTCTTCCTCAAAAATAATATTCGAATCATGGGTGGGGTAAATGAAGAGTTTATCAATCGCCTCCAGCAAGAAATTTCTTTCATACACCCTTCAGATACCATACCGTATGGGGCTATTTTTCGAGCAATTCGCATCATTCGCTACCCAACAGAGCAAGAAACGCTCTATTTTGTCGCTGAAATTCCACAAAACGCCGATCGATTTGTTGAACAACATCTAGGAGAACGAGGTGCTCAAGTACTCGAATTAGTCAAAAATGGGAATATGTATGAGCTCTCTGCTCTTCCCTTTTTAACTCGACAAGAAGGACATGCTAAACGTATGGAATTGGCAAATGAGATCAAAAATAGTGGCACATTTTCAGAAAGGATTAGTAAAAATCTACAGGCTGCTCAAGAAGGTCTCGAGATCATACGCCGCGAGTATACCTCTGGAGTCAACATTTTTGAGGCAGCAAGCCATGCAAAGGTTGAAGAGATTGTAAACAGCCATATCCCCACCCTTACCTACAACATGTACGTCCAAAATGAAGAGCATATTGGAGCACTTCTCCAAGATCTTTTTGCACTCAAGGATGGGAATGGGGACTCGCTTTTTCACCCTGATGACATTTCTTTTTACTCAAAAAAATCAATGGTCGATCGTAAGGGACAATGGGACCTAAACCCACAGTATGAAGAAGATCTCCCTGTTGAGAACTTCAATACGCACGAACAAATGACTATTAGCGGAACTCGAGAAGTGTGTGTGGCTATCCGTTTTCCTTCAAACACTGACATACAATCTGATACTCAGCAACGAGATCAATACACCCGAATGGAACAGGCCATCGCTGCGATCATCCGACGAACATCGCTTCTTTTCCCTGAAGATGCGCTGCGAGAGTCATGGGTTGTCTCAGATCTTCGCGGCAACCCTCTCGCTCAACACATATTGCAAGAATATCAAAAACCAGGGGATCCTACATACTTCCAAACCCTGTTGGTGTTTGAAAAAGAAGTAAATGGAGCATTTTTGAGTATTCTTGTTCATCCTGATTCTCTCAATGTACAGGATCGCATCACGGCATTGCAACAAGATGGATATGTTCAACATGGCACCACTGCCGTGATTGCAGAACTTGCAGAATTTATCAAGGAAAAACCTCAGGAAGATGTCTTATCGTGACGCTGAAATTTGATGAATGCGCAAAAACTGTGCGATTTCCCCCGCCGTAACTGTTCGCGGCTCGTGATTTTGATGTCCATCTCTATTGGAACACACAAGCTGACTGTTACCTCGCAATTGCAGCTTCCGTTCGCCACAAGCCGGACAAGGCATTTCCCTGGTTAGTACTGTCAGTCGCTCCTGCAATTGGCGATATGGGTTATCCTGCTCTGTCATATATAGGAGAAAGTATACCAGATCTGGTATACTATACTAACAAGGAACCGTCAGAAAACGATGAGTTTCCTCTGGAGAGGTCGCATAGTGGTCTAGTGCGATCGCCTACTAAGCGATTGTGGCGCAAGTCACCGTGGGTTCGAATCCCACCCTCTCCGCTGACTTTTGAAAACTCAATTTCTGAGTTTTCAAAGACAAGGGAGTAGAGCGCGATGTCGCTTTACGAATCTGCACATCAAGTCACCAATGAGGCGACATGAGAAATGGACCCAGGTGCGATAGCAACCTGGGATACCCACCCTCTCCGCTTTCACCTCGCCAAAGCTCATAGAGCGAAGGCGGGCAAGATAAATCCACAAATTTACAAAAATAAGTTCTTTCCAATCTTGTATGCGATAACGAGACCGACGAATCCTCCGATAGCACTCCACAACACACTGCTAAACGAAAGGAGACCTGTTCCCCAGAGGACAGGAATATATCCTCCAATGATCGACCCTACAAATACCCCACCATAAATAAATGTTTTGAGTGACATCGCTGTGTCAAGTGTAGCACGAAGAGCGACACCTATTCTTTTGGCTTGAGTTTTCGCTTCTTCACTTTCTCAAGTGAATACATGAGCCGCTCATCAAGGTTAATATTTTTGATACGCGCGATGCGCAGGATTGTTAAAAGTAAATCACCCAGTTCTTGTTCATATGTTTCATCATGTTGTGCCGCTAAATTTAATTTCTTTCGGCCATGTTCTGCCAGATATGCACGTGCCATTTCTCCTACTTCTTCAACTAACGAGAGGATGAGCACCGAACCATACTCGTGACTATAGCGCTGCCCCTTATCAATATCACTGAGTAAATTGAAGTACTGCCGAAATGGCGTGTTATGCAACTGGCGCCTTGTTTTTTTCTTTGGTTGTGACAACATATTATTCCTTTTCTAACTCTTTTTTAGCCTGTTTGAGCACATTTTTCGCTCCCTCAAATCCCATACGTTCGATTGCTTCGTCAATGCTCACCCACACAACATCCTCCATCTCAAAATCATGTTCTTGTTCACTTCCTCCCACATACTCCATAAGAAAATAATAGACCTTTTTGAAAATACGAACACCATTCAGTGTATAGATATATGATTCAGGTTCACCCAAAGGCTTGATAATGCGTGCCTCGACCCCTACTTCTTCTTTTACCTCGCGAACCGCTGTTTGCTCGTGCGTTTCCCCTTGTTCAACCAATCCTTTGGGCAATACCCACTTGTGGTATCCAGAGTGCTTGGAGATTAATACTTCGTAGTTCTTTCCTTTTTTCCGGAAGACCACCCCTCCGGCTGATGTTTCATTTTTGTTTTCCATATTTTCTATACTCCTTATCGTTTGAAAATTGTAAATTCGTAAATTGAAAATTTCTTCGGTGTCTTTGGTGGGAACCCTCCTTCGTTCTTCGACAAGCTCAGGACTACAGAAGGGCAAGTCGAACAGTGCTCCCGGTGCGAATCGAACGCACATTTTCAGCTTCGGAGGCCAATGTTCTATCCATTAGACTACGGGAGCAAATTCAGAAGTATTGTATCATCGGGAGAACAAAACGAAGAAAAGTTATTTTTGTGAAGGTTTTTCTTCTTTTTCTAAGGGAAACTTTTCTTGCATCCAGTTAGCGGCATTATCCAACCACGTCGCTTTTGGTTTTTCATGGACTGTGTACTTAAGAAGAATTTTTTTTAAGTTTTCTTGATCCACTCCATCAATGATGAGAATTAACTGTGCTGGAAATGCACGTGCTGTTTCAATATACAATAATTGCGACTTATACTGCTCTCCAAACCAAAAACGACCCAATTCCTGCCAATAAAACAACTGATCCCCTGTCCGAATACCAAACGTCGTCACGGCGTTATGAACAGGCTCTGGAGGCACAGAATTAAGCACGTAGGTGACAAATGCGAGCGAAATCAACACCGCAATCAGCAAGAATTGCCCTGCAAAAAAGAGAATGAGAGTCAACAAGAACACAATGATAGCGATTGTCGTATAAAACTCACGATCACGTTTTTTGAATGGGCGCGATGCTGCCTGCCAAGATACCAACATCTTTTCCTCATGCTGATCATGCTGGTTTGATTGAGAGGAGGGTTGATTTGCTACAGGAGGTAGGGATGCAGAATCACTCATATGTATACTCTAGCGCAAGTTGGAGTGAACGTACAGCAGAAAACACTTCATACATGGCGCAGAACCCATTCCATTTCCGCATATCTCATCCCTGCTTGGATTACTTCAACAATGCGTCCGTTGTCAATACCAAGCTCTAGAGCATGGGTGGTTAACTCTTCAATCATTGTTTGAAAAAGAGTACGCTCACCCTCTGTCACTTTTGCATACAGATCTTTCTCAATGTGCTGTTGGGTTGTTTCGATAAACCAAGCAGCTTTTCGGAGGGTTTGTAGGGCTTTCTCCTGTTCCCCTTCCAGTATTTCTGTACCATTCATACGAATATTCACAAGCATATCTTCTTCTTGAAGGGCCATACAATTTCCTTTCCTGAAAAGAAAGTATGAAAGAAAAGAACGTAAGAAGTATCAAGAAAAAGTAATGATTACATGGGAGAATGGATAGAAAGCTCTAGAATAACCTTCTCGTTTCTCAAGCGAGCGAAGGGTACAGTCCCGCTTGGCGGGATGGGGCAGGTCAACTCATCGGTGACTTGCCGGAAGACTCGTCCTGTACCAGAGCGGAGGGGATGGGATTCGAACCCATGTGGAAGCGAAGCCTCCCCGAGGTTTTCGAGACCTGGCCCATAAACCACTCGAGGCACCCCTCCGCACTCGATACAGGATTCGAAACTGCTGCGTACGCCGCGCAGCCACCTCCCCTTACGAAGTCAATACCGTGGTGCACCCACCAAGAATCGAACTTGGATCAACGGTTCCGCAAACCGCTATTCTATCCATTAAACTATGGGTGCTCCAGAGGATTTATTATATCACGGAACTAAAATCCCAGCGCCGCCTTCGCTTCTTCACTCATCATATCGCTCGTCCACGGAGGATCAAACACAATTTCTACGTTCACATCTCGCTCAGGATTCAGATCTGGAAAAACGGCCAAAGCATCCCGAACCATCGTGATAATAGTGGTTCCTAAAGGACATCCTGGAGTGGTCAAGGTCATAAGAATCTTCACATTGCTGCGTTTCTCCTCTAGAGAAGGTCTAACAATTACATCATACACAAGTCCTAAATCCACGATATTGATATTCAATTCTGGATCGAGCACTGTTTTCAGTTCTTGATACACCATGTCCGAGGTCAATTCCATATACGTATTGTACCCCACTCCCAAAAAGCCCTGGGATCCCAGGGCTTTTATCGTTTTCATTTCAACAAACAATTAGGCTGCCTTCTTGAGTACTGGCATACCGGTGCGCTTGGTTTCGACGACTTTGTATCCAGCTGGAACATCATCCATCGAACCGGCACGGACATCGCGAGCAAAGAAGAAAATGGTTTGCTTGCGACCATTCTTCAACACCACATCACGGGTGTGAAGGTAATAAGTTTGTCCTTTTGAATTTTTGTATGAGTATGCCATTGGCTCCTCCTCCTGTGTACTAGTTGCCTGTCCATCTGGTACCAGGCGTACGTGAGCTTCACTATAGCGAGTCTTGAGAAGCAAGTCAAGAGTGATCTCTACAGAGAAATACTCCCTTGCAGAACTGCACCACCGGTCTCATCAATCTTTTTCCCTTGTTTGGTCACATACAGTTGAATCGGGAAAACAGATTGTTTGGCTTGACCATTGATGAGTAAACCACCTTTGCTTTGCAGGAGTGTCCCTAAGTTTACTTGTCCTTCACTGGAAACCAACCAAGCATTTAATGGTTCATCCGTCGGATCGACCAGAATAGTAAACGAGACCACGTCACCGACCAAAGAATATCGCACCGCCCCAGAAAGCGTATTTCCATTTTGAGGTAAAAGACTTTGTGTTTGAACATCACCTTTCAGTGGTTGCAATCGTCCTAACATCGAGGTAACAACGGGAGAAAATGTGGCCACGGGGGTCGGTGTAGCAGCTTGCAAAGAGGATGAAGGTGCCAGAGTATGTTCTTTCCACCAGTGTGTGAACAAAATACAACCCAAAAGCACTATTCCAACCAAGACAAAGATGGCAAAGGCATTTTTACGCATAGGGTTCCTCCTATTTTGCAAGTGCGGTATCGATAGACGTTTGAAGTGCGGTCAAATCCGTCTGCACACCGTTCACATAGAACGTGGGTGTGGCATTCACTCCCAACGCATTCCCATCGCCTTCATCGATCGTGACTTGTGCATCGGTAACATTATCGGCAACATCTTTCTTAAATTGATCAACATTCAAACCCACTACTTGGGCATAACTCAAGAAATTGGGTGTTGGGTCCAGCACATCAGCCCACTCAGATTGTTTTTGGAAGAGAAGGTCATGCATCTGCCAAAACTTCCCTTGTTTATCAGCTGCTTCTGCCACACGAGCCGCAGCCGCCGCATTGTGATGAATGCTCGTTAGTGGAAATTGACGATACACAAAACGCAGTTTTCCTTGATATTTTTGCAAGATTTGTTCAACATATGGCTCTGCCGCCCCACAAGCTGGACACTGAAAATCAGAAAATTCGACCAGTGTGGCTTTCGCGTCAGTTGGTCCTTCGCTGTGTTTTGCATGAGAAATAAGGAGCGTATCATCTACTGGTTTCACAGGAGCATTTGCTTGTTTGGTAAAAAATACTGCCACCCCAACGACGGCAATGATCGTCACAGCCAATGATCCAAGAAGAAGCGGAAGATTTTTCATGTGGTTAGTATACCTCCTGTGGGAACACAAGGCAAAAGAAGGTTTATACCTCTCTTATTGAGGCCATACTTGCGTCCCTGTTTCAATATCTTCCACAATGATCGCGGCGGTTGGACAACTCTGCGCCGCCAATAATTTAATATCATCAAGCTCATCTTCAGAAATGACAAACGCCAATTGTTTGTCATCCAACCCAAAAACTTTGGGAGCAATCGCTACACACGATCCCGCTCCAATACATTTGGGGCGATTGACTTTTACTCGATATTTCCCTGGCCCTTTTGCTTTGTCCTCAGGCGCTACAGAAATATCAGACGACTGGACGGTTGATTGCTGAATTGTTGAATCACTCATACATGTCCTCTCTATATTGAAAACTTTTACACTGTAAACTTCTCGTGATGTTGGTGTGCTGCATCGACTCCAAGCGAAGTCAGCACCTTCATCACATCCTCAATCATATGAGGACTTCCGCAAATATAGTACGAAGCATTTTCTGGAATACCATGAAGTGAAAGACAGTTCGTCACATGGCCTTTACAAAGAGTCCACTCCTCCTCTGGTTGGGAAATGGTAATGTGATATGAGAAATTGGGAAAATTTGACTTCAACTCTTCAAATGCCTCCAACCAAAACAGGTCTTTCGCATGACGCATCCCCCAGTACAACCTAATTGGACGTTTGCATTCTTTAGTGCGCAAGAGATCCAAGATCATTGCCCGTAACGGCGCAAGTCCAGAGCCAGTACCAATAAAAACAAGTGGTTCATCACTTTGAATAACTTCTGGTTTAATAAAAAACTCACCAGCAGGAGCATAAAAAGTTACTTCATCTCCAATCGCAAGAGAATTGAGATACCCACTTGCTTGTCCATTCGGGATGACTTCAACTAGTAGTTCAATAGCATGATCAAGTCGAGGCGCCGATACAATCGAGTACTGCCGCTTTTGCGGGGTCGTGGGTGTATTTAACAAAAGATACTGACCAGCACTAAAATCAATACGATCTGGAGAAAGCAACTCAAAACGCAAAAAAATATATGTTTCATTGAGCTGTGTTTTTTCACTCAAACGTGCGGTGTATTGTGAGATAGCCATAAGTCGTCATTATAATAACAAGCATTCTCAGAAGACATAGGGAAAGTTGATAACTCTCTATCGTCCCACTTTTTCTTCCCAAGTTCTCCCATACCATAACCCAATTGTGAGTCGTGCGATACTCGCATACTCATCGGTACGATTAAAAAAGCCATCAGTGACCACCCCAATCATTCCCTGTTTTTTCTTTACATTTGCATCTTTCACGAGATGGTCCATCACGGGTCCCATTTCTTCACCCGCACTAATTCGATCCGCAATAATCTTGGGTAATACAAAACGCGCGCCACTGGTTGAGTACATATTTTCTTTCTGGTCAACCACGCTACACCACACCACATTCATGAGGCCATCAGGGGTTAGATCAACTCCACCTTCCAATCCTACTCCCAAGAAAATTTCATCATGTCCGAAGAGTGTCCCTCCGTGGACCTGTTCCAAAATATTGAGTGCCTGGATAGCACGATTCATAGAACCAATCTTGGTTTCTTCATCGGTCATTGGTTGCTCACTCACGCCACTGGACGTTTCAAACCCCTCCACTTGAGCGGTCGGCCACATATGTTCCACTCCTGCCATGACGGCATGAATTTTAACCTGATTAGTACTTCCAACAGCGATATACATATAGGGAACGGTAAAACCAAAATGTAGTGTACCACGTTGGAGTTGAGAAATTCCTGGTAATTGGATTGACAAGCCCAAAATCCAGGTGGAAAATATCTCTATACGTAAAGGAGTGTACGAAAGGTTCTTTTTCCTTGTGTCTTTTTATTTTTTTACTACCTTCACATTAGATGTGAAGTTCTTTTGGGTTGGGAGGATATATGGCAAATGAAGAAAAATATATTATTGATCTACACGATACAAATCCAGATCAAGTGCTGACTACATTACAACCCTATGTCCACATCCTTTACTTGGAATATGGGAAAGACAAGAAGCCCACACGCCTTGCGTACACAACAGATACAGATCAGTGTGCCCCCGTTAACAATTTACTGGCAGCACATCACTTATCATCAACTAGAGCCTGAGGAAAAACTATGCTTACTGAAACCAAAACGTACCAAATGTTACTCTCCGGCTGCACAGCACATGATCAGAGCATTATCCTTTCTCAGATACGGCGATTTGCAAAAAGCTCTCATCTCGAGGAAAAAATTACTTCCAATGGAGAAAAAAAAGTATGGCTTATTTATACGATTGTCCCGGCAGTCGCGTCTGCTTTTTTTTCTCTGTTAAAGGACGCAAAAGTAACATACAACATTGCTCAACCAGTTGAAGAAACTCAAGAAGAACAGCTACCACAACTGTAACGGAAGAAAAGCACATTTTTCGCGTACGGGTGCAATTTCATCCAATCCCAACAACGAGAGAATGGTTTTTTGATCAAGCCCATTCGCTTCTTCAAGTGTCTTTCCTTTCAACCATTCACTTACTAAACTCATTGATGCTGTACTGATCGCACACCCTTCTCCCTGCCAGGCAATGTTGGCTATTTTCCCATTTTCAACTTGATATGTGACATCAAAGACATCACCGCATCCAGCATTGGCCAGATGAACGTGAACAATGTGCCCACCTTCTAACTTTCCAACGTTGCGCGGATGGTGGTAGTGATCCAAGATAATTTCTTTATAGAGATCGTCCATATTTCCTGTCTTGTCATCCTGAAAGCTGGCGCGAAGCAGCCAATTGTTCAGGATTTTTTTATCCATAAAACTGTACATTATTTCTCAAATACCTCTTTCACTTTTCCCAATGCTCTTACAAATACATCAATATCTTCTTTACTCGTATACACATTGAAGCTAACCCGTGTGGTCGCCGCCCATCCAAACGCAGCATGAAGTGGCATCGTACAGTGATGCCCACTGCGTACCGCAACACCTTCGCTGTCGAGCACTTGCGCAACATCGTGGGCGTGGACTCCCTTGTACAAAAATGCCACGGAACCACAACGCTTACCTCTTACCTCATACCTCTTAACTCTTTCCACGGGTCCAACAATCTCAACTTCGGGAATTGCTTGTAATTTTTCCAACGTATAGTTGACTAATTCTTTATCATGTTGCTCAACTTTTTTCATATCCAACTTGGAGAGATACTCACAGGCTGCTGCCCACCCAACAGCTCCCGCCACATCCGGTGTCCCTGCCGTAAACCGATCTTCAAGATCATCAGCAAATGTTGCTCGTTCCTTCGTCACTTCACCAATCATTCCTCCTCCAAATAACCAAGGTGAGACGTTTTCAAGAAGTGATTGGCGAATAAACAATGCTCCAATTCCCATTGGCCCAAGCATCTTGTGAGCCGAGACAGCCATGAAATCAACACCGAGTCTGTCAAAATTGATGAGCAAATGCGGAGCCGATTGAGCCGCGTCGAGGGCGATAACCGCTTTAGTAAACGCACGAACAAGGCGAACAATCTTCTCAACTGGATTGAGCGTCCCCAAGGTATTGGACACGTGTGGAAAAGCAACGATCTTTACCTTTTCACCTTCAACTTTTACCTTGCGTTCTAGCCATTCCAAATCCAACATCCCTTCCCTAGTTACTGGGATCATCTCTAGTCGTGCTTTTTTGCGTCGTGCCAATTCCTGCCATGGGACTTGATTACTATGATGATCCATGACGGTCGTGAGAATGAGGTCCCCTTCTCTCACACATGCTTCACCATAACTATATGCCACCATGTTTAACCCTTCAGTTGTATTGCGCGTCATGACTAATTCCTCTGGAGTGGCTCCAAAAAAAGTCGCAATTGTCTTTCTGGCTTCATGCCAACTCCGAGTAGATCGATCACCAAGTTCATGAATACCACGATGGACATTGGCATTGTCACGCTTGTAATACTGAGTAATAGCATCGATCACTACTTGAGGTTTTTGGCTTGTGGCGGCGTTGTCTAGATAAATCAACTTTTTCCCACTTTTTAACGGCGTGGAAAGAATGGGAAAGTCTTGTTGAAGCATGTGCGGATCAAACATATGTATATTGTACCAAAATTCTCAATTCTTTCTCTGGTGTATAATAAACACATCGTTCGAACAGTACATACTCAACACACCGTTGGATGTATTGATAGAGAAAAGAAGTCAAGAATGACGTCATGGCCAGCGTTACGTTCCGCGCTTGATGAAGAACGTGAAAAACTGGAGAGTTACGTTCCCAAGGGAATTGATGCCATCCTACGCGAACTCGCACTCACTACTATTCGGTCTTTTTTACACTACAAAGTAGGACAAGAGATAGGACTGCAACTTGAGTGGAAAAGGCCAGTGAGAATGGACAACGATGGATATCTGTGGTGTTACGAAACACCCACAGGGATATTTGCCAAAAGACATCCATTGCAACAGCACTTTAAGCTCGCTGATCATTCTGCTTTCAAACCACCGGTTCCTGGTGGGCCATGGTCATATAACGAGTAACAACAAGCCGATGGGTTTCCCATCGGCTCTTTTTTTGGTGTAGGATGAAAGAAAAAAGAAAGGCCGCTATGGCAGATGCCGAAACACTTCAACCAGATCATCGATCAGAATTTGAAGGCGACTACATTCCCAAATCAAAAGACTCCGTTCCCTTCGATGATTCGTTTGCAAACGATGATCTTTTTCGTGACATTTTAAAATCATACGACCCCTTTTTCTGCGTTCCGCTCATCTGTGCGATAGATACACTCAATAAGTGGGAAGAAGCGGCAATAGAAGAGCAAAACTCTGATGAATTTTGGGAAGGAATTGACTCCACAGTTGGTGACATTATTTTTGCACCTCAAAACCAGGAAAACCTTTTGCCTTCCTTTATTTCTTACTTTTTCGATGAACTTCATATTCGTGAGGATGCACAACCGAGCATTCTCTTACACACTAGAGTCATTCAAGGTGAAGAAGAGCTAATCGTTATAACGACAGAGCAAGCCCGACTTCTCTCTTATCTATTCGGGGTGTTGGTCCCAGAAGCAGATGCGAAAGCAAAATATGTGGCACATGTTCGTATTTCAGATGAAAATCACGAACTTGTGGAATATCGTGATATTCCACTTGCTGCAAACAGAAAACTACATCTCGATTATGGAGGAAGCGTGGTTATCACGTCAGCCGTTGAAACATTCACAAAGAAAGAATGTAAGGATCACACAGTCTACCATAATCTCGAAATTACAGGCATCGAAAGTAATATTGCTCGCACTGATTTCATAGCACCCAACAGCAATTCACAAAAACAGTCAAAGAAAAAGAGAAATTAATAGTTATTCACGCTGATTTGGAAAAAACGTTTTGACTATGTGCGCAAGATGAACACGATCATCTGACTCTTCGAGAGGAAAACGTGGCGTTCGTATTTCTTCATCGGTAAATCCACATGCATCTTGTAGCGCTTGTACAAAAGCTTGTATGGTTGGAAAACGATCTCTGGAATCTTGAGAAAATACTTGTGTAAAAACTGCATCAATTGCTCGCGCACGCTCACGTGCCTGCGAGAGTGGTTCGTCTATCCTACGAAGACGTTGAACAAACTCCTCATTGTTAGCTAAGGGAGTGTACTTTCCTTCTATAATTGCATCTCGTGTTCTTTTTCCTGATATTTTCCCGCGTAAAAGAGGAAGGCTTGAAGATTCAAGTTGATCAAATGGCCCTCTGCCTACCAGGCTCGCATAGACAACAGCAGCAATACTCCATTGTTCGGAAAATAAGTTTGGAGTCCGTTGATCGAGAACCTCAGGAGCAACAAACGACAGCGTTCCAGCAGCTCCCTGTTGCCGATCGATCACACCGACAGCAATACCAAAATCGACCAGTCGGATTCTATTTTCTTTTGACCAAAACACATTCTTAGTGTTCCAATCAGCATGAATGACACCTCGCTTTGCCATCTCTTCAGCCAACCAAGACATATCTGACGCGAGCATGACTGATTCGATAAGAGAAAGGGGGCTTCCTGTTTTTAATCGATCCGCGATTGTTGGGGCATCAATCCACTCCATGACGATGAATGGGACATTTTCTTCTAATCCATATGCATAAATTTTGGCAATACCAGGGATGGAATCAACCCTCGCATGCTGTTTCGCCTCACGCTGCATCGCACTTGCGTCATAGGAGGGATCTATTGTTGGGTGTTTTACTGCCACAAATCGTTGCAATTCTATATCCAAAGCTTTTTCTACGGTTCCTAATCCCCCAGAGATTGACAACGTTCCTATCCGTTGATATCGACGTTCAAGATCTTGAGAAGAATAGATCGGCAAAGGAGGTTCGGCAAACTCAGCAATATTTCCCATGGAAATAATAGTATCACTATTCAAGTTTCAAAAAACCCTCCACAATCATTTCCTCAGCCTTTGCTTTTGGAATCCCGCGACTCTGGAGATAAAAGAGATGTTCTTGGGGGATACGACTGATACTTGCTGCATGACTGCACTTCACATCGTCAGTTTTGATCTCAAGTTCCGGTACAGTTTCTGCCTTGGCTTTGTCTGAAAGCACCAACACTCTTTCTTCCAAGAAGGATTGTGTGTCCGGACAATTTGGTTCAATGATAATGCGACCAAAAAAACGAATCGAACTGTTGTCAAACGCCGCGCCCTTCAGAATTGTGTTGGCTCGCGTATGCGCGGCCTTATGCACAATCGTCAAATGAATATCAATCTGCTCTTTTTCATGAGTTGCAAATGCCCCGACGATCTTGACCTGCACCCCTTCAGCCACGATCTCAATACGGTATTCATCCGAGTGATCCAATGTAATATGCTCGTTTTCTTTTTTAACAGTAAATGTGGTCATAAAACGATAATTTTCAATTCTCAATTTCCAATTTTCATTGAATATTCAATGTCACAATGATCAATTATTTGAAAATTGAAAATTCGTAAATTGTAAATTGTACTGGCTTTAGCCAATACTCCCTTCCATCTCGTGATCGATCAACCGATTCATCTCGACTGCGTACTCCAAAGGCAATTTCCGCACCAAGTCATCCACAAATCCATTGACAATCATCTTGCGCGCCATTTCTTCGGTAATCCCTCTGCTCATAAGGTAAAACAACTGTTCATCACCAATTTTACTCACCGTCGCTTCATGTTGAATTTCCACTTGATCATTCATAATCCGATCGAGCGGATATGTGTCTGAGCGAGAAAGTGGATCAAGGAGGAGCGCATCACAAATAACCGTGTTTTTGCTATGATGCGCACGGGGATCAACCGTCACCATACCTCGGTAACTTGTCCGTCCCCCATCTTTGCTAATTGATTTACTGACAATCGTCGAACTCGTGTAGGGTGCCAAATGAATCGCTTTACTTCCGGTATCTTGATGCTGTCCCTTCCCTGCCATCGCCATCGAGAGCGTCTCACCCTTTGCTCCTTTTCCAGCAAGCAAAAATGACGGATACTTCATCGTCAACTTGCTCCCCATGTTGAAGTCCGTCCAAATCATCGTCCCTTCTTCGTCGACACGAGCCCGCTTTGTGACGAGATTGTACACATTTTTGTACCAATTTTGCACAGTGGTGTACTGACATCGTGCCCCTTTTTTGACATAAATTTCCACGACAGCAGAATGCAGGGATGATGATGAAAAGGCAGGGGCGGTACACCCTTCAATGTAATGAACCGACGCTCCCTCGTCCACGATGATGAGCGTACGTTCAAACTGTCCAGCATTGGCCGCA
Organism: Candidatus Cerribacteria bacterium 'Amazon FNV 2010 28 9'; assembly: GCA_003176165.1. Taxonomy (GTDB): domain Bacteria; phylum Patescibacteriota; class Microgenomatia; order UBA1400; family UBA12028; genus PSRQ01. Next base: position 25,718 of record PSRQ01000032.1, on the reverse strand, counting down.
TTGATACGGAAATACGCCTGCAATGGCAGTTTAACATTGACTCCCTTGGGCACATACACAAAACTTCCTCCACTCCATACCGCAGTGTTAAGAGCTGAAAACTTGTTATCTGCAGCTGGGATGAGTTTGCCAAAGTATTCTTTAATGAGTTCTGGATATTGAGCCAATCCCTCATCCATCGACAAAAAAATCACGCCTTCTTTTTCCCATACGTTTTTGAGCGATCCATACACGACTTCACTGTCGTACTGGGCTTTGACACCAGCCAACACAGCACGCTCAGCCTCAGGAATTTTCAACTTTTCAAACGTCTTTTTTACATCAGTTGGCACATCGTCCCAATTCTCCACTTGTTTATCTGTAGGCCGCAAATAATAGTGAATCTTGTCATAATTGATGGAGAGAAGATCACCTCCCCAAGTCGGTGTAGGCTTACTCTCAAAAATCTTCAACGCTTCAAGGCGCTTCTCCAACATCCACGCAGGTTCGAGCTTGATATGTGAAATTTCGCGCACCACACCTTCATTTAAACCTGCCTTGGTAATGTAGGAATACCCAGAGGTTGGGTACGAAAAACCCATCTCATACGAAACGTCGGTGAGAGAATCGTCCAATGCACTGGCGTGTTTTGCTGCAAAACGTGACATAGGTGAAGAGACCACAAATAATCTTGCCTGTATTATACAGGTTACTTGCGAGGCCGTGGGCGAAAAAGTTGGGACTTATCGACGTCATTCTTCACTTTTTCCCAGAAATCGATGAGAGACCTACTCTCATGTGCAATCTTTTGAAGATGTGCCTCATGTGTTTTCGCTATTTCTTGCTGGACAAACTCCCATCCTCCTTCACTTTCCGCAATACCATCTAATATTTCTTCGACAGTCTCTTTGTAATTTCCCCAATCTTTTGCAGTCCCGCTGATAAAATCTTCACCTAAGTCTGCATGGAAATTAACAAATCCTTCCAGTGATTGAAGCTGCTGTACAAATCGATGTGATTTCTCTTTCAGATCATCGACTTCAACCAGTTGAACGATGAATTCGCGCAAACTTCCACTTGCATACTCAGGCATATCTCTCCATTTCTAAGAAACAAATATATTCAATACAAATAAATTAATCACGATTTCTCTGAAGAACATATGGAAAATTATCATTTTCAATATACTCAAGGTTCCCATGCCTTTTTAAAAGGTTTTCATACATTTTCACCGCCCCATCGGAAATCTGAACATCTGAGTGCCATATATCTACAATACCTTTTTCTATTAAATTTGCGATTGCTTCTCCAACTAATCCTTTATATACAGACTTACTGGTAATTTTTCCTCCAAGGTCTTTTTCTGTTGTATTATTTTTACTCTGAAATACAAAAAATTCTTTTTTTCCCTTTTTCTTACGCATAGTACCTATGATGGCTCCCTGCTCTTCATTATTTTCATCCGTAATAGAAAAAATTAATGTTATTTCTCCGTTTTTTTCTTCCAAAGGCATCTCCTTCACTTGAAAGGTGTGTATCTCTCCGGTGGTATCAGGATGTTGAAAAGAAATCGAAACAGAAATTTCTTTAGTAGTAGATGCTCCAGGATATATATCCAAATCCATTCGTTCTCCTTACTACATCCCACTATACCCTTTTTCTTCCAATACTTGTACCAGTTCCGTACCACCATCTTGCACAATCTTTCCTTCTCGCATGATGTGGACGACGTCTGGTTCCAAGTACTTCAAGATACGTTGATAGTGAGTGATGACGATAATACCAGTATTGTGCATGGTGATGATCTGCTTCACACCTTCTGCCACAGTCTTTATTGCATCGATATCAAGTCCAGAGTCCGTTTCATCAAGGATGGCGTAGGATGGAACCAGGAGAGCCATTTGCAAAATCTCTAGTCTTTTTTTTTCTCCTCCTGAAAAGCCTTCATTTAATCCACGCGAGAGCAACTCTTTTTTCACTCCCAACTGCAAGGCCAACTCTTCCACGTGTTTGCGAAATTCGAGCACTGAGGCAAACTTACTTCCTTTTCCAAGTTGGCCAAAACGCTGTTCGTACGCTGTTTTCAAGAAATTGTGAACACGTACACCACTCACTTCCGACGGATATTGAAAAGCTAAAAACAACCCCGAATGAGCCCGCTCATCCGGAGACATCTCTAATATATTTTTTCTATCCAGATGAACTGTTCCCTCAGTCACTTCATACGATGGGTGTCCGGCAAGCGTATTGGCAAGCGTGCTTTTTCCACTTCCATTGGGCCCCATGATCGCATGAATTTCACCGGACTGAATTGTTAAATTCACCCCCTTGAGAATCTCTTTTTGTTCAATGCGGGCGTGCAGGTTGGAAATAACAAGCTTATGCATGAAGCAATTATATCAGGAACGTGAAGCTACTCCTGCGAAGGAAAATAATCAAACACAAACGCCGCTTCTTGCTGTAAATCTGGGGTCAATATTCCCATCGCTTCCTCGCGCGTAAACCATCGTAAGTCATCCGTCTCCTCTTCTTGACGACTAAACGAAGAAATATCTATGACTTTCACAAAATAGCAAAATACAACATGTTGCTCGCAAAAAGAATCACCTCGATGTTTATTGATCGTATGAAGATTTGAGTAGAAGGGACTTGGAAGGGATCGGCTTTGTTTCATCTCGATATGAGGAAGCGCATCAACAGCTCGCACGATCACACCTGTTTCTTCAAAAAACTCACGCTCCGCTGCCTCATGAGGCAGCTCATTTTCTTCGATGTGTCCCCCTGGGGCCAACCACATCCCAAGTTTTTTGTGCTTCACCAATAACGTTTTTCCTTTGTGGACCGTCCATCCGGCAACGACGAGACAACGTTTTACTTTTTGATCTGAAAGGGTCATGCGGTGATTGTACGGTAAATATGCGGAGAAAGAAACCTTTTCTTTGTCATTCCCGCGCAGGCGGGAATCCAGTTCATCAATAATACAAGTGTTTTTTGCGCCTGGATCCCGTATCCGCCTTGTGCTTCACACTATGCCGTACGGGATGACCAGAAAACTATATCCCTAACAGCGTCATCTGTGTCCCTGGAAACTTCTTCGGTTTAAAACTAAAATCAATGGCTGTCTCGATCCGACGGTTCCATTTGTTCATGAAAGAAAGCTTGCCTTTGGTGCGTCCCACATCATACAAATCGCGTGTGAGTTCCACATCCATCAAGCAATACGAAGCGAGCTCTTTTAATTGTCCTGTTTTGTAGTACTTGATAGCATCCAGTCCATGTCCTGTTTTGCCCCGTCCCAATGTCTCCTGTGCAATACTCTCAAGAGAAATACGATGACCTGTCGCTTCTTTAAACTGCAACATGAGATCAAGCTGGGGTAAATCATCCACATTGCCAGGATACAAGGGTCGCATCACTTCCATATCAAACCCAATGCTGTTAAATCCGACAATCACATCTGCAGACTCAAAAATTTTCCAAAGTTTTGAAAGATCTTGTTCCCAAATCTCAATCATCTCACCTCTTCCTTCATATCCTTCACGCACACATACTCCAATGAACGAGGGATGGAGTCGATCGGGGAAGTATCCACCGACATCATCAAATGTATCTTTGGTTTCGACATCGAAAAAGACTTGTCGCATAACCACTTAGCCTAAAAAAGAAAGCTGTTTTTCGCAAGGAGAAGAAAGGGCGAAAGAGCTATTCTTGTTTGTCCTCACCCCGCCGACCACTTAAGTTGAGAGCAGTAAGATCAAATGTAAGACCATCTAGATGAATTCTCTTGTGCATCCCATTCTCTAATGCAACAAACCTCTTGGGCGCTTGCGCGCCTACAGCTAATACTTCGATCACTCCACCGCTATTTGTTCCTGTTATTTCAAGATAACCTTTGAGATCAGGTTCACCCTCTCGCCGAGAAGGAGTCAACACACGAAACAAAACTATTTTGTTTTGTAAGACTATACAAGATCCTTGTTTATCTTCTAACACTGTTTGTATTTTTTCTCCTCGCATCCCTGTCTGAAACCAAGATGATTCTCGTTCACTCCCCGACCTTTTCCATTCAACTCGCACCGCCATATATGGTTCCTCCGATTGTAAGAAAAAGGGAGAATACCACACTACCGGGCACTTGCCAAGAGAGTTGTGGTTGAAATTCCAGCTATCTCGTCCAAGACCACTTTCATCTCTCCACCGTATTTTTCCATGAGTTTCCTTTTGTGATCAAGCGCGACAGAATTGCTGGACTCTGCATAGATATCTGGACCAAGAAGAATAACAATTTCTTCATAGCGCAGCGGATTTTTAAACTCAGGAGGCAATACAAGCACATCATCTACAAACGGGAGAGATCGTACTTCCTTTTCTCTGCGAACTTGATCCCATACCGGACGACCTTCACCCTTTAACTCTTTCACACGTGCATCTGACTCGAGAAGAACAATAAGATAATCCCCCGCTTCTTTGGCTTTTTGCAAATAGCGTTTATGTGCATCATGCAACAAATCAAACACTCCCGAGGCAATGACAATTTTTTTTCCTGCCTCTTTCGCAGTTGTGGCACGCGCGATAACACTTACTTGTGGTTCTTGAGAATAATACGACAATGGTTTCAAATATGTTGGATAGTTAAACATAAAATCGTATCTCTTATTTCCTATTTCTTATCTCGGACATTATTCTCTCATATTTTTTCAACACATCAGCCCGCACATCATGTGGGTGAAAAAAAGCTGTATGCCGTGTCACATATTCCGTTGTTAATCGCGAACGCATGTATGCAAGTTGCGCACGATAACAAAACCAATCAAGAATACGAGAAATAAGAGATAAGAAATAAGAGATAAGAAGTGTAAGTTTTGAAAATTGTAAATTGTCCGTTAGCTGACGGATTGAAAATTTCTTTGATACTTCTCCCATCATGAATTTTTTCACCCACTTGTTTTCTTCTATAAATCTCTGTTCAATCCCTGTTTTATCGACAATCCACTGAGCTTGCACAATCTCATGAGCGATGTAGAGATCATGTTTTTTCATTTCGAGATGATCACTATCCACCCACATGTTTAAGCACCACAAATCGTTCACATGTATTGAATTAGGACGGCGTAATTTCCCGTTGAGAAAGACAAGAAGCTCAACCAACATACGAGTCATCCACAGCGTGTTTTTTCTTGTCACGATAAAGAGATCGATGTCATCATCTTTGGAAGCGTTTTTGGCAGCTACACTGCCTGTCAGAGCAATTCCTAAGATTGTTGGAATCCATCCAATCAAACCAATATCTTGTTGAATTGCTTTCAATTTCCGTTGACTGATCACTCGTCGCTTGTCGTATGTGGCGAGGTTGACGGTTGGCAAGGCATATAAACTGTTTTTGTGAATAATTTTCTTTTGTTCAACGAGAAATTGAAGTACTTCTCTATTTCCACCCAACTCGGCCATTGACAGCCCTGCATCAAAAACTGCGGCATAGCAAAGATGGGAAAGAATGTCGCACTGAAGTTTTGTGTATTTCACAGCCTGATCTTAACACGGACGGGCTCTTCCCTCTCATCTCTTGCAACCCACCCAATATAGGCTTATAATATTCAAGTCGTTCTGATTCCATGACTCCAAAGGAGGAAATATCATGGAAAAGAAAGAATTGTCGACTCATGAGATTATTTTGTTAGGCTTGGCTTGCCTTAATCTTCTTTTAGGCACAGCCGAAGGAATGTTTGTCAATACAGCATCACCAACGGCAGTTGTAGATTATTTGCGAGCGACCGTAACGATATTAACAGCAATCTTTTTTATGGTTGCTGCAATCTGGATACGCAAGGCCTAATAAAGAAAATCTTCAAAACCCCACGCCATATAGGTATGGGGTTTTCTTTTTCTCGAGAAAAACTACTGTGCAGACTGAGGCGCGAGTTGATACTTCTGCAGTACCGACGTAACACCTGAAGTAAGTGTAGGTAACACGTCAGATGCTTGTCGGTCATTATTCATGCTATTCACCGCATCTTGATAGTACTTGATGATCTCATCATTGATCCCGTTATCAAACGTATTGGATGCCATGTACCAACTGGCGGCGTTAGGTGCTTCTTTTGCAAAGGCCCCCGCATACGGATCAGTCGAAAGTTGGCTGGCCATATCCACACGTGGGTACACTTCGCCAAACAACCGAGTGTTTGATTCACTCGTATAGAGCTTTTGTAATACAGCAGCGGACGAAAGATACTTCAAAAACTTCCATGCAGTCACTTGATCCTTCGCCGTCTTACTCACTCCCTCGGCCCAATACGAAGCCCATGTGACTGGGGTCCCTGGGAGTTGAGGAACAGGAACGACTTCAAAATCAATATTTGGATTGATTTGCTTGACTTCAAACGAGCGCCAAGAAGGAGCCAACATCATTGCAGCTTTTTCTGTCGCGAATGCATACGTTGAATTTGGCAATGTCTCATCCCATACTTTATCGACTTTTTCAAATTGCGTATAAAACGTCAGAGCATCACCCACCAGATTGTTGCCATTGGAATCAGTCACACTTGGATTCCCTGGACTTCCACCGTTCTGCAAAATGAGAAGTGCCAGAATGTCCGAGAAATGATCGACGTTATTGCTACTTCCCAGTGCAATTCCTGCACGCGCAATCTTTCCTGAGGAGTCACGAATCGTCAAACTCTTAGCAAGCGTCGAAAGATCTTCCCAAGTCGTCGGAACAGATTGGCCTGCATCAGCCAATGCTTTTTTATTGATATACAACCCCAATCCGTCGTACATGAGAGGAATTCCTACATAACCCGCACTCGTTTTCATGTCTTTTTGCATGACTGGATAAAAGGTTTGATTAAACTCTGCTGTCGTCATCACGGATGACGGAAGTGCTGAGTACACACCAGCTTCTGCAAGCATCGGTACCCACGTATTGTGGAAACGGAAAATATCTGGCCCTTGTCCTCGTGCAAATGCACTTTGCAAGCGTTCGCGATAGTCTTTGGGTGACTGCTGAGCATATTGAATCGTTACACCGGGATTTTGTTGTTCAAATTGGGTAATGACTGACTGCAACACATCACTTGGCTCCCACAATCCCCACCACGTGAGGGTTTCATTTTTAGTTGGCGCATTTGATGAAGAAGATGTCACATGAGAAAGAGCACCGCGCACGATAAAAAAGATCACAGCTGCCACAACTAAAGCTGCCACGCCAATTCCAATCAATGGCAGTGGTAAAGAGAATTTTGCTTTTTGAGCAGGAGGGGGTGTCGTCGTTTGGTTGAAACTCGGAATTGACTCGGAGACAGAGGAGTTTTGTTGTGGGGTTTGGGTTGTGTTTGGGGAAACAGGTTCCATACGGTGTTCCAAATATCGTACAATACAATAGGGATTGATCTGTATTATACGCTATTGTGCAAAAAGGATGGGTTTGAGTTTCAGAGTACATTCTGTATGAAGTTATTTCATCTGTTTCACGCCATCGTTATCACGGGACTAGCACTCGTCTCTCTCTTTTTCATACTTTCAACGCTTGCCCTTGTGTGGCAAACACATACTCCCTCAAAGCTGGCTACCATTCTGCACACACCGTCACCAACAACACAGCCACAGCAAGCTTCTTTAGCTTCAACAATTACTTTACACATAGGTTCTCAAAGCTTTGCGACACCAAGTGCATCGTTGATGAATAAAGTTCCTGTTTCATCTGTATTTGATGGATTCGCTTTTCTGCATCTTTCTTTTCTTCCACAGCCACAAACGACAGTTGTATTTGATACACAACGAGTGCAGACTTGGATTCACACCATTGCGCTCGAGACCAATACACCGGCCACACCTTCTTCAATTCTCGTTCAAAAAAAAGCACCTGGATTTGTCATCAAAGCTGGGACAGTTGGAAGCGAGGTGGACGAGGATTCAACCACCAAAGAGGTGGAGAACTCACGCACAGGACAAACCATTGAGGCAGTGCTTCAACCAGTAGGAACAGTCCTTTCAGCAACCGATCTCGCAAGCGCGTCAGCACGAATTAAAAATATTCTTGCCAAACCATTGATAGTAGCCTCAAATACGCAGACCCAAACTGTTTCCACCACAGATCTGCTTTCATTTATTGCCCTCCCCTCTGGATACAATCAATCTGCAATTCACACATATTTGGAAAAATTGGCAAAGACAATCAATAGCCCTCCGCAAGAACCTGATTTGCAACTCAAGGGAACAGCAGTGCTCTCCTTTACTCCCCCACGCGATGGAATCACGCTTGATGAAGATCAAAGCACACAGGCAATCATTGATGCACTAACACAGCGCGAAAAAGCGCCAGCAACTACTCCCGTCACACTCATCGTTACCACAACAGCCCCCACCCACTCGCTTGCATCAACGAATAATCTAGGAATTGATGAACTCATCGGACATGGAGATAGCTTGTTTAAGTACTCGATTCCGAACCGTATTCACAATGTCGTTCTTACTGCTCAAAAAATCAACGCTCACATAGTCATGCCAGGAGAGACATTTTCATTTAACAAGACGATTGGCGACGTATCGGAAGCGACAGGATTTTTACAAGCATATGTGATCTCCCAAGGGCACACAGTGCTGGGAGATGGTGGCGGCGTGTGCCAGGTCAGTAGCACGATGTTTCGCGCGCTATTAAATGCTGGATTACCGATCACCGAACGCCGTGGTCATGCATACCGCGTTGAGTATTACGAAGAAAATAGTCAACCCGGATTTGATGCGACTGTCTATGCTCCTCACCCTGATCTCACATTTGTCAACGACACTGGCTCTCCTATACTTGTCAACGCCTATGCTGATCCCAAAACATTGTCGATGTATGTTGATTTCTACGGAAAAAAAGATGGACGAACAGCAGAGGTCCTCAATTACAAAAAATGGGATGAAACCCCAGCTCCTCCTGCTTTGTATCAAGACGATCCGACTCTCCCCACGGGAACTATCAAGCAAGTTGATTTTGCAGCCGGTGGCTTAAAAACTTCATTCGATTACAAAGTGACCTATGCGGATGGCACAGTGAAACAAACCAATTACACAACCACATATACTCCCTGGCAAGCGGTGTACTTACGCGGAACAGGATCACGATGAAAAAAATCTTTCATTCCAACCCTCTTTTTACGATATTCTTCATTCCTGTTATTGTGGATGTTGTCGGCACCGTGCTCGGACAACCCAAAGAGTATTGGACAAGTGGATACAAAGTATTCAACGAAGCTGTCCCAATCTATCCATTGTTGCAACTGCATCCGCTTGCCTTTATCATCCCCTCTTTGCTCGTCTGGTTGACCTTCACATATTGGCTCACCAAAAAACTCAAAGAACCCCTGAATCTCTGGGCTGCGATGGCTCTGCTTGTCGGACATGGGTACAATAGCGTCACTTGGTTTCGTCTCAATTTGTATCGGGCGGGCCTTTTTGCAGGACAAGATCAACTTTCCAAAGCTCTTTCGCTCATTCCGATGACAATCTATATCCTGCTTATCGGATGGGTGGCGATGCGTGGAGTTATGGCGTATATACAGCAAAGAAAGAGTACTAAAAATGAAGGAAAAAGATAAAAAAATCCCCACCTGAAGAGATGGGGATTGTGAACAAAGCCCTTAAACAAGACCATGAGCGCGGAGCGTATGGGCAAAAAGCCGTAGCCCCACTTCACTATCTATGTGGTAGCTGGTAACAAACCCGCTTCCCATTTCCTTCGGGTTTTCATAAAACACGTATCCCTCTGTAGAAAGCTCGAGTTCTTGAAACTGTTGCCGTTGAGTAAGCGGAAGGATTTTATTTCCCTCAACATCCAAGTAGGCAACAACATATCCTTCGATTGGGTGCCCACCAGCATGCCCTCCGGCTCGAACATCGTCCTTCCCTACAGGATCTTGATAAAGCTCTTCAGCGACCGACACAGGTACTCGGCCAGTGACTACCCAGTAGTACCAAGCTCTGGTGAATGTAAAATCACTAAGCTGACCTATGACGGTATATGGAACCTCGGTGTTCCTCTTCTCAATCGAGACAGCGGGAATACGCGCTCGTTCGAGTTCACGACGAATAGATTCGTCGCAGTTCCGGTCGCCCGCTAAGTTCTTCATTTTTACTCCTTACTTACGCTGAGAACGACAGAATTATTATAAGACATTTTGCAACAAATTCAACTAACCAGATCTTGGGAAAACTCTCTTGCTATAATGGCGAAATGAACTCCACGCTTCCCAAACAGCATCACTTCATCAATGCTAATCTTGAACCAGTTGAATACGACGGCTCACCCATTACCTGGCGTATCTCTGCCTACGCTTTGATTATCAAGGATGGGAAATTACTTATCGGTAAAAGCAAATTTGAGAAACACTATGATGTCATCGGTGGAGGAATTGAACTTGGCGAAACCATTGAAGAAGCATTGCATCGTGAAGCTCTCGAAGAAGGCGGAGTAACTATTAAAATTGGGAAACTACTGTTTGCCGCCACTGATTGGTTTTATCACCGCAAAGGAAATTTTCATGAGACCTTACAACTCTACTACGAAGCACAAATCGTCAGGGACATAGAATCACCCACTGATCCAGACATCGAGCAAGCAAGATTTATTCCTCTAGAAGAAATAGGAAGCGTCTATCCACTTTCCGTTTCTCCACAAGTGGACACACTCATCAAACACTATCTCCGGCAAAAAATGGTTTTTCACGGCATCATCATCGAAGAAAGTTTGATAGACAATAGAATGCTCAATGAGTTTTCGATCAAAAAAGTCAGAGTTACAACAGAAGAAGATCCAACACAACGTTGGCATCTCTATTTCGTCGAAGGCACGAACAAACAAATTGAGCAACTTGTGAATAATCTCAAACCTCAAAAATGGTATGCCCATTTTTGGTCCGGCGACAGGATCATCGTAGTCTTTCCGCATAAGTTATTCATTTTTTCACATACAAGCAAAGAAACATGGAAGGAAGCTGTTGAGTACGGAATATCGATTGGCATTCCACAGGACCAGCTGACGTTTGAAATTGAAGAATAAACATTCTATGGTGATTTTTGTTTCCCATTCGACTCACTTTGATTTTCACAACGAGTTATATCGTCCACTACAAGATTCTCCTCTCACCAAAGATCATATTTTTATTTTTCCGCATACAACTGAGCAACGGTTCAATACAAAAAAGGTAATTGAAAGCTGTGATCTTGTTCTCGCTGAAGTCTCCTCTCCTTCCACAGGACAAGGGATTGAACTTGGCTGGGCAAGTGATGTAAACAAAACAATTGTCTGTCTACATAAAAAAGGAATCAAACCTTCAACTTCTCTTCATGAAGTGTCTTCACTGTTTGTTGAATACAGCAACCCAACAATGTTAGTTCACAAACTTCAAGAAGAACTTGGAACAATCCCTAAACAACAACTACTCCCTCATCCTAAGGTTGGAGTGGGCGTCATTGTTATCCGTGATGGAAAAGTCCTCATGGGCAAACGTAAAAATTCGCATGGCGACGGAACATGGAATTTCCCAGGAGGCCACTTAGAAGGAGGTGAAACACCACAAGAATGTGCAATTCGTGAGGTGAAAGAAGAGACTGGATTAGAAATTAGGGATCTTCGTATTGGTCCATATACCAACGATATTTTTGAGCAAGAACACAAACAGTACATCACCCTTTTTATCGTCACTTATTCACAACAAGGAGAACCAACTGTCATGGAACCAAACAAATGTAGCGAATGGAAATGGTTCTCATGGGATCACTTACCACAACCATTATTTCTCCCCACACAAAACCTTCTTGCGCAAGGATTTAATGCATTTACATAATCATTATTTTATTGGATCCATTGACTCCTTCTTTCCCTTCACGCTACAGTGAATGTATGGAGCCATCTCGCCCCGCTCTTCACCCACACCATACCCCTTCACTTTTCCTGGCTATCTTGAGCGTTCCGCTCCTCCTCGTGCTCTGTTATGGGTGGTATATCTGGAGAAGTAATCTTGCGGTAGATGGCGCACTGTTGTTTAGCCTTCTAGCCATAACAATCTATTTATACGAACAGAACACCCAAGTTCACGCAGAAAAAAAAGTGTGTATTCAAGATTATAAAAACCTAGAACATAAATTTGCAGTTCTCATTGAACACAGCAATGACGCGATCGTCTTAATTGACAAGGAAGGGACGACTACGTACGCAAGTGCTTCAATCAAGCCAATTTTGGGCTATTCACCGGAGGAGTTCATTGGCACCTCACCTCTTCAATTCATCCATCCCGATGACATAGACACCGCAAAAAAAAATCTTTTGTCACTCATACATCACCCTGGCAAAACAATCATTGGAACCAACCGAATCAAGCACAGAGATGAAAGTTGGCGATGGATAGAGGGTGTAGCCACCAATTTTTTGGATGATCCAACAATCGATGCCGTCGTTATCAATTTTCGCGATGTCACAGATCGACATCTAGCTCAGGCACAACTTGAAGAAAGCGAGGAAAAATACGAGACTATTTTTAATCTTGTTCCCGAGGTCATCTACAGCATCAGTGCTCCTGATGGCAAATTTGTCACCCTCAATCCCGCATTCGAGTCAATCACGGGATGGAAACGAGACGAGTGGATTGGCAAACCATTTCTTGAATTAGTCCATCCCGACGATCAAGCGAGCGCGAAAGAACAATTCTTCAAAGGATTATCTGGAGATCCTATTCAACGATTCCAATTGCGCATTCGCACAAAAGCCGGAACATATCGAGTTGGGGAATTTAGTAGTGTTCCGTACAAGAATGAGAACGGTATTGTCGGCAAACTTGGAACAGCTCGCGATATTACCAAAGAAAAAGAGTTGGACAACGCAAAAGATGAATTCTTGGCTATCGCAGCACATCAACTGCGCACACCGCTCTCGAGTATGCGCTGGGACACTGAACTTCTCCTTCGCGATACGCGTGATGATCACGTTAAAACCGTACTTGAGCGAGTCAATGGTCGTGCTCAAAAAATGGCAAAACTCGTCAATGACTTGTTGAGCGTCTCTGCCCTAACTCAAGGAACAGTGGAAGAACATCTCCAAATTGCCGATGTCAAAACGGCACTCGAACCTCTTATTGAACAGATAAAGTCTCTTTCTGATCAGAAGCATCTTACTCTTCATACTCCATTTTCAACACAAGAAGCCCTCGTTCGTGTCGATCCGCAGTACTTCCCCACCATCTTAGAAAATCTCCTTAGCAATGCAATTAACTACACTCCTGATGGAGGAGATATATACATTCAAATCACTACAACTTCTTCAGAAGTGCAAATCTGCGTTCAAGACACGGGGATCGGCATCTCTCCCGAAGACCAACCACACGTGTTTGAAAAATTCTACCGTGGACACAATGCCAACACGCTCTCAGCACAAGGTTCCGGTCTCGGACTTTTTGTGGTACGCTCGTTTGTAAAACGGTGGGGTGGAGATGTGGCTCTTGAGAGCACACTTGGAAAAGGAAGCACCTTCTGTATTCACTTACCCATCGCGAAAGGATCAACAGTATGAGCATTCTTCTTCTCATTGAAGACGACAATGATTTACGTGGAACACTCAAAGAACTGTTGCAACAAGAAGGGTACGAAATCCAGGAAGCCACCTCGGTTGACCAGGCCATGACTTGTCTTCAGACTTCACAACCACAACTTGTTCTTTTAGATATCATGCTTCCCGGCGGAAAAAATGGATTTGATTTCTTGGAGAGTATTCGCAAAGACCCAAAAACCAAAGATCTCCCCGTTATTATCTTAAGTAATCTTGATAGCGAAAAAACTGTGGCAGAAAAAATTGGCATTCAAGGATACTTTGTGAAAGCTAATACACCGCTGAATACTATTGTTTCTGCAGTAAAAGAGACAGTGAAAAAGTAAGAAAGTTTTTATATAGTACAAAATAAAGTAGAAAGGAATTCTATGGAAGAAAAAGACCTTCGACTCCTCGTAGACAATATATATGCCACGGGCATGACTGCAAAAGGAGAAACGAGACCAACAGCTGGAAATGAAAACATGGCAACTTTTGAAAAGTATATAAAGCAACAAACAGCATCACTGTCTCCCAATGATCGTCAGAGATTGGTTGACATAATAAGTCACCGTATTGAATCTGGAAAAAGTGATGAAGTACTAGATGGATTTATCATTGAAACTCTTAATAAACTGAGCTCTCAACAAAAAAGGTCAGGTTGAAAAGAATTATTTTCCTTTCACCATCTGTCCAAATCCTTCAATAGCGCGAAGGATTTCCAAAGGCAGTGTCCAGATGATCGTGGTATTTTGATCTCCACTCACGCTGTCGAGCGTATTGAGAGTACGCAGTTGCATAGCACCTGGAGTATTAGCCATAGTCTCAGCAGCTTTGGCGAGGTTTTGAGCTGCGACGACTTCTCCTTCAGAAGCAATAATCGTCGCTTCTTTTTCACGCTCCGCTTCGGCTTTCTTCGCCATCGTACGTACCATTGAGTCTGGAAGTTCAATATCTTTGAGCTCGACAGCCTGGACATCCACACCCCACCCTTCCGAAATCCGATCGATATCTTTTTGAATTTTGTCGGCAATCTGTGCTTGCTCTGCCAAGAGGTCATTGAGCGTCACTCCCCCGATAACATTACGCATTGTGGTTTGTGCCAACTGTGACACTGCATAGTAAAAATCCTCCACTTCATTGACAGCCTTGGCTGGATCCACAACTTTGTAGTACACCACTGCAGTGATTTTTGCCTGCACATTATCATGCGTGATTGCCTCTTGCTTAGGGACCTCAACCGTTTTGGTACGGATATCCACTTTGGTCACCTGCTGAAAATATGGCCACATAAACCGCCACCCAGGCTGCATGATGCCGGTAAACCGACCAAAGGAGTACACCACGCCACGCTCATACTCATTGATTTGCTTCAACGAACTGAGCCAAAAGACGATTAAAACCACAAGTAAGATTAGTAGAAATAAAGCCATAGACGCTCCTTTTTCTCTTTACCTCGTATCCTACCGTTGGCGTACACACACATCAAGATGTTAAAATACAAGAAAAGCGAAAGGAAATGTCATGACTGAGTTCACTTTTTATGGAAAAGGGCCCTTGGGCAAGGATAGCGATGTTCCACCTATGCTACAAAGTGCTCTCGATGAAGCAAAAAAACGCTTAGATGATGGTCGACTCAAGTTTGGTCAAAAGCCAGATGAATTGGGATATGAGCCAGGGGCACGCGGAGAAAAGACGACGCATATCACATTTTATTCAGGGGTAGAAGAACAATCCAAAACAGATCCAGAACAGTACAAAAACAATTAAAAGGAGAAAGTATGCAAAATGAAAGACCATCTGCAAAAGAATCAGCTAAGATAGCTTTTCCTGAGGCATCGGAGCCACAAATTGAAGCTTTAACTAACCTCGCAAATGCAGTTAGGGAAGGAAGCAACTATAATTCCTACATAAACGATTCGAGGCTTGATGGGTTAAAAAAAGAGTATGTTGTAAATTTTGCCGTTGGACAACGACCACCAATTCGTCACTAAACGCTAACCGCTAAACCCTAAAACGCTCTATTTATGGACTCGACCTACAATCACAAAAACCACGAAGCAAACATCTATAAACTCTGGGAAGAATCCGGAGCGTTTAATCCTGACACGCAAAAAAACGTTAACTCGAGTAAGAGGCCATTCACAATTTTGCTTCCTCCGCCCAATGCGAACGCTTCCCTACACGCCGGGCATGCGATGTTTGTGATTGAGGACATTCTCATCCGTTGGCATCGCATGATGGGAGATCCGACAGTCTGGATTCCCGGGACAGACCACGCAGGCTTTGAGACGCAGTACGTGTACGAGAAACACTTGAGTAAAGCAGGTAAATCACGGTTTCAGTTTGACCGACAAACCTTGTACAACGACATTTATCAATTCGTGCAAGATAACTCAGGCACAATTTTTAACCAGTTGAAGCAGCTCGGCTTCTCATGTGATTGGTCACGCGCCACATTCATGCTCGATGAAAAAGTGATTAAGGTCGTGTACGACACATTTCAGCACATGATCGATGACGGCCTTATTTATCGCGACAACTACATCGTCAACTACTCACCCAAAAATGGCACCACATTTTCCGAGCTCGAAGTGATGCACGTCGAACGCATTGACCCACTCTACTACATCAATATCGCGGACAAAGGATCACATACACACGACTTGGTCGTCGCCACCGTGCGCCCCGAAACCATTTTCTATGACGAAGCCATTGCAATCAACCCCAATGACGGGCGTTACAACGATTGGAAAGATACGACTGAAGTGATCTTCAACGGTCCCCTTGGATCACAACAGATGCGAATCATCTGGGATGACTCGATCGACATGGAGTTTGGCACGGGTGTCATGAAAGTCACACCCGCCCACGATGCCAATGATTTCGCACTTGGGAGAAAACATAACTTGCGCGTCCGCCCGCTCATCGACTTTTTTGGAAAGATTGATCTATCTGCATTTTCACCAAATTCCCCCACACAAACAGAGCGAGTACAGAAGTATCATGGGAAAAAGGTTGCGCAAGTGCGCAAACTTGTCGCAGCAGATATGAGTGCAGACGGAACGATTGTGAAAGTCGATGAAACATATACACACAACGTGACTGTTGATTACAAAACCGGTGGTGACATCGAGCCTATGGTCATGCCCAACTGGTTTGTGAAGATGAAACCACTGGCGCAAAAAGGCATTGCCGCCGCTAAAAATAAAGACGTGACATTTGTTCCTTCTCGATTTGAAACACAATACTATCAGTGGTTGGAAAATATTCGTGACTGGCCGATCTCACGCCAGATTGTGTGGGGTATTCGCATCCCGGTGTGGTACAGCATCAATGAAAATCCTCATTTGGAAGTAACATTTTTGGACGAGAATCACGAACGAGTGATTGGACGTGTTGCCGATCTTCTTGATCAGTATGAATTGAACACCATCCGAGCGGGTCTTCAAACACTGCGAGCACCTGTCGATGCTGTATATCGCGTCAGCAACGAATGCCCAGGAGATGACTATCTTCCAGAAACTGATACGTTCGATACGTGGTTTTCATCAGGCCAGTGGCCACTCACGACACTTGGGTTTCCAGACTCTGCTGATTTCAAACGCTTCTTCCCCACACAAGTACTTGATACGATGTGGGACATTCTTTTCTTTTGGGTCGCACGCATGATCATGTTGAGTTTGTATCGCACAAACACCGTACCGTTTGAAACGGTGTACTTGCACTCCATGGTGACGGACGAAAAAGGTGCCAAAATGAGCAAGAGTAAAGGCAATGTCATCAATCCTATCGATCTCACCGAAAAATACGGTGCTGACGCGCTCAGAATAGCGTTAATTGCTGGGAGTGCACCCGGTAATCCAATCGCACTTTCTGAGAACAAAGTAAAAGGCTATCGCAACTTCGCAAACAAGCTATGGAATATCGCCCGTTTTATCGTTTTGTTATCACAAAACGAAGAGATAAGAGATAAGAGTTACGAGTTAAGAAAAAAGTTGAAGGAAAATTCCTTACCTCTTACCTCTTACCTCTTACCTCTTCTTCCTGAGGATCAACAAATCTTGAACGAACTCAACACGCTCATCGAAACCTCCACCTCCAATCTTGAACACTTCCGCTTTTCCGATTATGCGCAGAATCTCTACGATTTTATTTGGAATCGAGTAGCGAGTGACTACCTGGAGTCAACAAAGGGGCGGGAAGATAAGGAAGTTGTGTTGGCAGTTCTCATCCATGTCTTCTCAACTTGTCTGAAACTTCTCCATCCAGTCATGCCATTTGTAACCGAAGCAATTTGGCAAGAATGGAGTGCAGCTGGTATTCTAGAAACAGAGCAATTACTCATCACTATTTCATGGCCAAACGTAAAACTTCACCATCAATAACCCGCGACACTTCACCTGTTGAAAAAAGCGAGGGGCTTTCCCCGCTTCAGAAAATCTCGTTTGTATTCATATGGACCGTGTCTTTGTTGCGCGTGATTTGTACTCCTGTTGCACGACGCATCTCATTTCTTGTCGTTCTGATCGGAGTAGTGGTTTTGATCTGGTTGGGTATTGGCAGTACGATCTATGCGACAACATTCGCATCATTTCAAACACAATACACATTGCAAACTACAGCAAGAGACCATATTAAAACGGAAATCGCAGCACTTGATACTATTTTGTCGGCCCACCCAACAGCACGAGATGTACTCATCCAAAAAATGAAACTCGAGTACGAATTGGGAAATACCGACGAAGTACAACAAATCGCAGCGCAACTTCAACAAATCGATCCCAACAGCCCCATCACCAAAAACGCTCTTCAGGAAGTAGGAAAATAAGCCTCTGAACAGTAACGATTTTTTGCAAGGAACTATGCGGAGCAACGTACAACATTGCTCCGGCGTTAGAAGATTATTACTTCGAATCAGCTAGATGTGTATTGTTTTCTGCAATGAGTTCCTGAAATACTCTTGCAACAAGAAAGGGGCTGTCGTTGTATGGCTCTCTTCCCTCTTCAATCTCATTAATTTCTTCTAAAGTTTTATCCAATTCTTTTTGCATAGCTTCTAGAGACAAGCTTGAGTATTGTTTTTTCATTTCAGCAATAAATAAATTTCTTTGCTTAAGGAATTCCTGTTCCATTGCTACTCGCGCTTGATGTGCTGTAACCTCCTCAATGAGAGAAATCTGTCCACTATCTTCCTCGGTGGCAAATGCAAGATAACCAACCAAAAAAGCCCCGGATTTCTCCGAGGCTTTCATTATTCATTGAATATTGATCCGTCAGCTGACGGATTGGTTATTGGATATTTTCTATTTCTCTTCTTTCTTTTCAGGAGCGGCTTCACCAGCGGCGGCAGCTTTACCTTCTTCGGTCGTCGCACCCTTGGTAATCTCAACTTCTGCTGGAGCGGTTGTTTCTTCCACAACTTCTTCCTTTGGAGCTTGAATCGTGGCAAGCACAGTGTCTGCTTCAACACCTTGAAGTTCCACTTTATTGCGATCGAAGACCAAGTCAGAAACCTTGATATCGTCACCAATCGCTTTGAGTTTACTAATATCGACTTCAAATTTCTCTGGAAGATCGGTTGGAAGAGCTTCGACTTCGAGTTCATTGTAGGCAACAACCAATACACCACCATTCTTCACCGCTTCAGATTCGCCAATTGTTTCAACAGCAATGTTTGCTTTCACTTTTTCGTTCAAGTTCACTTCACGGAAGGTCACATGAAGCGTAGCGTCAGATAACGGGTGGATAAGAACGTCATCAACCAAAACTGGACGTGGCTTCGACTCCCCTTCAACAAGGAGATCAATCAAACCGTTATCACCAGCCACCTTTGCAGCTTGGGCAAAATTCTTTTGAAGAACCTGTACATTTACAGATGCTTTATCGTTTCCATACACCGAAGCTGGGATAATCCCTGCTTTACGCAGTTGTTTTACCTTTTTCCCCAAGATAATACGGGGTTGAACAGTTAATTGAGTTCGTTGTGTCGTCATAGGAAATTTCCACTGAAATAATCAAGGTTTTTATTATAACACATCTCGAGAGAGGAACAAGAGAGGAGACGGCTATTCCTGACTCATGAGGTCTCGTGATCTTGTTAAAAACCCACGGCATAGAGCCTGTCCTGATCAAGTGACCCTGAAAAGATAATGCTATTATGCCCAAACGTTGCTTTGGGTGCCACAGTTTTTGGAGTATAAGTATCTGGGTACGTGACCGTGAGAGTAAAAGGATCGCTTCCAGTTCCGGGTTGCTTTTGTTCAAAGAAAGCGATAGAGCTATTGCTCGAGGGAATACCTGGAGTTGTATAAATGAGTTTGATGGTGGTCGTCGCTCCTGCTGGAGTGTCGGTAGGAAGGGAAACTACTTTTAACCCGTCTTGGGTGGCCACAGAAAACTGATTGGGAGCAAGTGACAGTCCATTGACCATAATCTCTTGAACTGCAGCCCCATTTTCAAATGCCATCCGCATGAGAGATTGATCATCTCCAAAGGGCCAAGACACAGTCAGTGCGTTATTTTTAATCGTTTCAACATACTCATGAATGAGTACTGTTTCTCCCACGTGGATTGTGTGGGCATGCGTTCGAGCGATCAATTGACTCACGTTATTTCCACCAATAGAAAGCTCTTGAGAGAAAAACGTCCCTACAGCACACGTTGAATCGGCAAAAAGTGAAGGACAGGTGGGTGTCAATGTGTTTCCATCAAAATCCAGTGCTGCAAAAACTTGCTGTGTATCTTGATCGCCTGCAAAAAAGAGAAGATCTCGCGCCGTAAATAGATCTGAAACCGTTTGAGCAAAGGAAGAAACCTTATCTGTTGATAGTGTCTGCATGCTGGAGAGTAAACCAGAGAAAACTTGATTCAAGAAAATGGGAAGCTGTCCCACATGCTGCGTTTGATCTGTGATCAGAGCATTGATATGTTGGTCTACAGAGCTTGACTGTACAACAGTCCCATCTGAAAGATGGACATCTCCAACTGAAGAAAGAAGAATGTTCAAATCTCTGCTATTCACCACAAATACACCATTCACAGTCGTATTCAACTCTTTCCCAATAAACCAAGAAATTTGTGCTGCATTATTTTTAAACTGGAGATCCCAGTTTGCATCATCAAGTTGCCAATTTGTCGTCTTTAGAGCAGAAGCAGCTTCAGCAGGAGCTTTCACAGTTCCGGGTAAAAGAGTGTCAAGTGAAGACACAGGATATATGTGTACTCCCGTTAATGTTCCTTGATTAAACGAAACCAAAGCCACACTTACAATCTTTCCTCCACTTGGGCGAAGCACAGAAGAGTCTTGCAGAACAAAAGCATATGTATGCACATCATTTTTTCCGAGCATGTCAGGTAGCACGGTAAGAATAGAGCGCAGCATCGTAATCAATTTACGCTCACTACTTACCTCCTCGGTCAATTCATCCTGTAGGACGCTTCCCCCCAACACAACAGAAATCGCATTCGGATCTTGAGATAATCGGGCTTGAACCAAGGACATGCTTTGATAGGAGCGATCTAAAAGAGCCTCTGCCTCCACTATTGATTGCAGAGAGCTTCCCTTTCCTTTTCCCATGACTTGTTCATACGACAAAGCGAGCTTTTCTTGGGCACTGCGTAAATCTTGAACTGCCTGCACTTGAGAAGAAAGAATAGAGAGAGAACCCACCACCCCATCCGATTGTTCCCCGATGGTGTCTTCTATATTTCCTTGAGTCCGTTTGAGAAACGTCACCACACCAAGAGCTTGTGACAGTGTATTCAAATCTTCTGCTGAAAGCTGTTTATCATGGATGTGTTGAATCTGTGTTGCAAGGCTACGAAGAGCAAATCCACTACTTACCCATAACAAAACTAACCCGCACACTAGACAACTGCACACAATTCCTGCCATCATTCCAATTTTTTTAATAGAGAGAGAACGCTTCTTCACCACCTTGGGCTTTTGTAGATCGACTGGCAAAAGAGATTGATAACTCCCCCTCATGACTTCCACAAATGAAATAAACGGACGAGAAACAATCGATATTCCTGTGCATACATGAGGCACGATTACTTGAATTGGGTCCATTCTAGATGATGTTGTGGGCTCAAGAGAACGTACCAGCGCTTCGCCGCCAATAGGGGTATTCCCTTCCAAACACATGTCATCTTTCACTCCAGAAAGCACGCGGGATACGATATCCGCCGCAACATCTTCATGCCATATGGGGTTGATCTGGCTTTGTGAATCCATACACAAGCGTTTCTTCTGCGAAATCAGTGTTCTTATCTGCGTGTCCACTAGAGAAAGCGGAGGGAGGGACGGTTCAAAGACATGTGTATAGGAAAGCATATGTACTGGGCTAAAAAGTGAGATAAGCACTTGCCTTCCCTGCTCTTGATCAAGTTTCCATTGGCGTTCAATTTCCGTTTCCACCCTAGAAAGCGGATCAAACGATATGTATATCAGGTGTGGACTATGCTTTGCGAGTGTCTGGGCAAGAACTTGTGTCTGGGCCCTTTCTCTCCCCGTCCATATGCCAGGCTCACCTATCCAGAGGATCAAGAGATATTCCCCCTCACGCAATAACGGAGGTTCCCAGCGTTGAGCGTTCTGCACGTGAATAACACCTCCATATAAATGAGCAGCAGACAGCAGCTGTACTAACGCCTTTTGAAGAGGACGGACAGGGCCACACACTACCACTCGAGGAGTTTCACGAATTTGCTCCGTGACAAAGCGCCTGCTCATAGAGTGCTTTTAGCGTACCTAAAAAGTGGATCAGATTGCAAGAAGAGTCTTGTCAAGTTCTTATCGTTCACCATCCAGACAAAAAGATATTCTTTTATATTTTTTATTCTATTACTATATATTTTGATGCGAAACGAAATAACGTGCGACTTCAACTAGGGACTTGAAGAAAATTCGTTTTTTTTTCGAGAAAAAACAAAGATTTTTAACCCAAAAAAATAACCTCTTTTAGAGATGTTCATCTAATGCTTTATTCACAAGTGCGTCCGCAGCGGCATTCTGAGCACGAGGGACATACGAAAACGTGATTCGAAAGGGAAGGGAAGAGCGTAACTGATCCACATTTTTTTTTAGCGCAATCATATCCGGATGTTTCACCTGATAAACACCATTGAGTTGAGAAACCACAAGTTGAGAATCCAAGAAAAAAGACGCACCAGAAAGTGTGGCTACATGTTCAACCAACCATTGGAGGGCTTCGATAACAGCTATATACTCGGCGCGATTATTGGTCCCAACGCCAATATACTGTCCCAAAGAGAGGAGGGAAGTCCCTTCATGTTCAATCACCACACCAATAGCGCTTTTTCCAGGATTTCCCCGAGAACCACCATCTGTGTGAACAGTTACGTGCATATATTTAAAGACACATCCAGCCTCGGTTTGTCATTCCACATTTGGGTTGAACATACGACAAAGTGTGTGTCGCTCTCATTAATAATGAGAGTCCGAATATGGTCATAATAAATAAAACCGTTAAGAAGTATTTTCTTCGCATACATTATGCAGTTTGCTTCAACCGCACATACAGGACCCGAGAAGCTCCTTCGCCTTCAGAAACTGTCTCAACTTCTGGATGATCGGAAAGAGCCATGTGGATAACACGACGCTCACTGGCTGGTAGGCGCAGATATTGAGGTTGTTGTGTAGCAACGACATGTTCAGCGACTCGAGCAGCAACTTCGCGTAAATGATCTTCTCGGCGCTGTCTAAAGTCATTCACATTCAAAGTGATTGCTTTATCATCATCCTTCTGGCAAACAAGGCGAACAACACGCTGCAGTGCGTCAAGCGTCTCGGCATGATGACCAATCAAAAGCCCAGATTCTTCTTCAGGAACTGAGATCGTTAACACAATAGTATCATCCTGTTCCTCTTGAGAAAGAACGGCATCGTCAATTCCCATATGGGCAAGTAGCTGCTGCACAAAATCTTGTGTAGTCATAGTCATCTCCTTTTATTTCACGTTTTGTTGACTTTTCTTCATAAAAGCCAAGACTTGATCTTTTACATCAACTAGTCCTCCTGGACCAACCAAAACATATTGAGAAACCAAGGTAAACAGGGTTGTAACAATCCAGTACACACCAAGTCCAGCAGGGAAACTCCAAGCAAAAAGAGCCGTCATCAGTGGCATCATGAACACCATTTGTTGCTGCATCGCCTCAGCCATTTCTTGTTCATTGGTCTCTTTTTTATTTTCTTCTTTCACTTTCTTACTTTTTGCATTGTTGGGAACAAGATCATGTTTTTCTTTTCCCGGCAAGATCATGATGGATAATACAAGCTGAGAAACCGCAGCAACTAGAGGAATGATGTGGGTAGTATCGGGTTTTGCTAAATCAAGACCGTAAAACAGGGTTTGAACCGTAATCCCGTCTTTAGCAGCCATCGTGACAAAGGTGCGAAGGACATTGTACAAGGCAATTAAAACAATGATTTGTAAAATTTGAGGAAGGCACCCAGAAAATAAATTAATATTGTGTTTCTTGTACAATTCCATCTGAGCAAGCTGTAATTTTTGACGATCTCCCTTAAATTGTTCTTTCAATTTATCTAGTTCTGGTTTCAGTGCTCGCAGCTTCTTTTGAGAGTTCATGGTTGGCAAAGAAAGGGGAAGCAAAATCGCTCGCATGATGAGTGTGAGTAAGATAATAGCGAATCCAAAACTTCCTGTTTCAAGAGTCAGAAACTTCAAGAATTGATAAATAGGGACAATGAGAAGGGTTTGGGCAAGTTGTTGCATATGAGTTATCGACAAGCGAGGATGCGCCTCATCCCCATAGACAGTCCTGCTATTGTACCATGTTCCCTGATCGCGTGCAGAGTAAATTCACTACAGCTAGGCGTTTGGGGACACTCTGAATGGACTCCAAAGATACTTAGATTGATTTGACGAAAAAAAGGACGGAAGAGTTGATACCCCCGAATACCTTTAATGGCGAGCCGCTGAAACCAAGTGAGAGAGTTCTGTTTTGATGTCTTGGAAAGTTGCATCATAGGTCGTTCTTTTTGCTCGAATAATAATAACAGGAGAATTGTTTTTATTTTTTATTTCTTCGCGGGCAAGTTCTCTCAATTGACGTTTCAATCTGTTCCGTTTTACCAAAGGATATCCACTCACGTTTCCCACAATAACTGCAGAGGAGGAAACCGGAAAGGGAAAGAGGAGAATGTCAATGAGTTTTCCCCGTTTCCAACGAGACTGTGTAAAAACTTCTCTGTGATGCCGAAGATCGAATCGACGTGTGCGAGGCATAAAAAGACAGTATTTGCTACTCAACCCCAGACAGGGCTTAAACGGTCAGTTTTTTGCGCCCATGAGCTCGGCGAGCGGATAACACTTTTCGACCACCATAGGTTTTCATACGAGCGCGAAATCCATGAGTACGAACGCGTTTCTTTTTGCGAGGTTGCCAGGTACGGAATGTTTTTGCCATATAAACTCCACAAATATCGTTAGAAATTGTATTGTACCAGAGTACCAAGAAAAAGAAAAGACGGGGCTTTCCACCTCTTTTCCCCATACATAATCCACAGTCGTGGAAAACTTTGCTTGAGAGAAATACACAAAAGTGGATTTCTACTTGTCAAATGTGGAAAACCATGATTAAACTAAGATCACTGTTTCGCTCTTCTGCCCCATGTGAAAGATATCAATACTATGCAATTGGACACTTCTACAGTCTGGTCTCGAGCTCTTTCTGACATGGCTGTGGGAATGTCATCACAGCATTACCATATGTGGATAGAGAAAGTAACACTCGGAGAACTGCGAGAAGTCGGGGACGATCGAGCAATAGGTGTGCTCTTCGCACAATCTGCTATGCACCTACAGATGGTCGAAGGCCGCTTTTATGCCTCTATCAAAGAGGCTCTCGATAGAGTAACCGGACGAAAAGTAGAACTCCAATTCAAAGTAGGAACCCTCACTCCGCAACCTCAACTAGAGAATAATTCACAAGAGGTGTCTGCATCTCATCATCTGCCCACGAAAACTGAACCACCTCTTTTTGCTAGTCTTCCAGTAGCACCAACGATTGATGCGCTCAAAGCAGCTCTTCTCAAGGCGAAACTACGCCCCGACTTCACGTTTGATAATTTTGCTGTCTCGACAACGAATGAAATGGCGCACGCAGCAGCCATCGCCGTATCAAAAAG